>NZ_JASJVE010000004.1:0-244951 GCF_036346185.1 Pseudomonas sp. 10C3
GGTCGTGTAGCTCGATGGGCTCTGGCCATTGTTCTCGGGGGAAAAACTTATACGTTTCGACGGGAGGTGGCGGGGCTGCCGCTTGTGTTGTGCGCTGAGCCTTCTCATCAGGCGTGTTGAGGTGTTGAGCATGGACAAAGCGCAATAAGCGCTCGGGGTCAGGTTGTAATACGGGTTGGGTGAGTCGATATACCGGGATGCGCTTGACCGCATCGCTTATTGCAACCTGGCCGTTGCGCGCCACGGCCTGCGCCTGGTTTGACAGGTCGTTCCGTTCTTGCAGCAGTGCCTGTATGCCTTGTTCGGGGGTTTTATGGCCGAGCTCGACATCATCGACAATGCGCTTTGCGTAATAGGCCACTTCCCGATTGAAGTGCACACGCGGGATGCCGTGGCTAAGGTGGCGAGCGCTGAGGCTATGGGCTTGCGCCAGCACTTGGCCCGCAGCTTGATGGACCTCCCAGAGGTCATAACGGTTGGGGTTCATCCCTCTTCACCTCAAAAGCTATAACCGCTGGTCCCGGCCAAGTGGTGCCTCCAGGTGATTTCACGGTAGCGAATAGCGACGTGTTCTTGAGGTTCTGCGTCCGATTGTAAAATGACATGCGGCATATCAAGCGTCAGGTCAGCGATAATCCCGCCACTGATCGACACTGAATAGAATTTTTCCTGGGTGCCAGCGGGAGATACGCGGTAGAAACTGATCGTACCGTTTATTTCTTCTCTGTTTGAGAGCGCTTGAGCGAGTAACGGTGACGATTTATCAACGTTTTTGGTGATGATGATTGGGTGGTGGGTTGGCCTGTCGATATTTCCAATATTGGCCATGGTGTGGTTGTAAGACAGCACCATTATTTCGTCGGTATGGTCTGGCTGATATTTGTTGCCCATGGAATCCTGAGTTGAGCAGCTCGCTGAAATCAGTCCTTGAGTCTTACCTGTCAGGGGCATGTAACCGTGATTAGCCATACGTGCCAGTCCTTTTTTTCGTCGACTGGACAGTCTATTGCCAAGGGGGATAGGCCGGCTGTAGGACGCTTCCGAATATAGCGAAGGGGGCTGCGGAAACGCCCCTTGACCACACGCGTCGGGGCTTAGCCCTTTCCCGGAATCCCGTACTTGCGCAACCGATGGGCGATGGCGGTGTGGGAGGTTTGCAGGCGGGCGGCGAGTTGGCGGGTGGAGGGGTAGCTGATGTAGAGCTTTTCCAGCAAGGTTTTCTCGAAGTCCTCGACCGCCTGTTCGAGGCTGTCGATTTCGCCGTCGCTTTGTCGGGCGACGGACGTGCCGGCAATGTCCAGATCGCCGATATCCACCAGCGTGCTTTCGCAAATAGCTGCTGCGCGGAAGATCACGTTCTGCAACTGGCGCACGTTACCCGGCCAGCGGTTACCCAGCAGTGCGGGGTAAGTGCCCGGCGTCAGGCGGCAAATCGGTCGTTGGATCTGAGCGCAGGCCTGCTCCATGAAATAGCGCGCCAGCAGCAGGATATCCTGCCCGCGATCGCGCAGCGGCGGCACTTCCAGGTTGAGTACGTTCAGGCGATAGAACAGGTCTTCGCGGAAGGTGCCTTCGTTGACCATTTTTTCCAGGTCGCGATGGGTCGCGCTGAGAATCCGCACGTTGACCTTCACTTCACGATCCCCTCCGACGCGGCGGAAACTGCCGTCATTCAGGAAGCGCAGCAGCTTGGCCTGCAGGTACGGTGACATTTCGCCGATTTCGTCGAGAAACACCGTGCCGTGGTTGGCCAGTTCCATCAGCCCTGGTTTGCCGCCACGTTGTGCACCGGTGAAGGCACCTGGGGCGTAACCGAAGAGTTCGCTTTCGGCGAGGTTTTCCGGCAGCGCCGCGCAGTTGAGCGCAAGGAAAGGGGCGCTATTGCGGGTACTGATGGCATGGCAGGCACGCGCGACCAACTCCTTGCCGGTTCCTGTTTCGCCTTGAATCAGCAGCGGCGCATCGAGGGCTGCCACGCGCAGGGCGCGGGCCTTGAGGGTACGAATCGGTGGTGACTCGCCCAGTAATGCATCGAAACCTTCGGCATGGTCATGGTGCAGCGCCGCCAAGCGTTCGCCAATCCGGCTCGGTTGGTACAGCGTCAACAGCGCGCCTGCGTCGGTGATCGGGGTGGCGTCGAGCAGTAAAACTTCGCCGTTGAGCGTGACTTCGCGCAACGGTAAACGAAAGCCGTTTTCCAGTAATGCGGTTTGCAGGCCGGGGTCGGCGAACAGCTCGGCGACGGATTCACCTTCAGGTTCGCGTCCGCACAGCGCAATCAGCGCCGGATTGGCCAGCAGCACATGACCAGCGCTGTCCAGGGCCAGGACCGGGTCGGTCATGGCGGCGAGCAAGGCATCAAGTTGCAGGTGGCGACGCTGGCCGGGAAGGATGTCCACCACGGTGATCGCTTCGACACCGCGCACCCGGAACAACGCATCCTTCAGCTCTTCGAGCACTTGCGGGCTGAGTGTCGGGGCATCGATGTAAACGTTCGGCGGCACCATCTCCACGGCGTCCAGGTTCAGATTTCGCCCGCCCAGAATAGCCAGCACTTCCTGGGTGATACCAACGCGGTCGATAAAACAGACGTGAATACGCATGGGCTACTAAAGGTTCTGGACCGCGGGGGCCGCAATTATGCCAGCAAATGGGTCAGCGGCGTGTCAGGTCGTCCGTGTCACTGGCATTGCCAGGCATATTCGCGAGAGGCGTTCCTGGCCATGGAGGTCATTCCAGATGTTCTGGCGTCACCGGATCACCAGGCTTGGCGTCGAGCAGTTGCCGAATGTGTTCGAACATGGCGTCGTATTGTCCATGCATCGAGCGCAGGTCCGCAGCCTTGGGCATGCCGTGTTTGACCGCGATATGAAAGGCTTCGCTGGCAAAGTTGTAGGCCATGTCCTTTGGCAGTTCGAATTCGTCCTTGAACGCAGCGCCATTGATCTCGCCCTCCATGAAGAAATGCATGGCCGTGCCTTGCGTGGGGGCCTGTCGCACTTCGTAGCGGATGTGGATGTCATAGCTGAAATCGGTGGGTTGCAGTGCAACGCGAGTGATGTGCAGATGACCGGGTTCGAACATGTGCATTGCTCCTTCGCTGGACGAAACGATAAGTGTCGGGATAGACCTCGCGGCCTATCCCAAGGTTCATTTATAGATAATGCCAGGTGTGGCACTGCTGATTCGCGTGCCGGCGTTACCGTTGACGATGTCTTCGATATCTTCCAGTGATCCAATCACCGCGACCTTGCCGGTATTGCGGGCGAAGGTGCAGGCTGCCTGCACTTTAGGGCCCATCGAGCCTGCGGCAAAGCCCAGTTTTTCCATCTCGTCAGGGTGGGCCTGGGCGATAGCCTTCTGGGTGGGCTTGCCCCAGTCGATAAACGCGGCGTTCACGTCGGTGGCAATCACCAACAGATCACTCTCCAGTTGTTCCGCGAGCAAGGCCGAGCACAGGTCTTTGTCGATCACGGCTTCGACACCTTGTAGCTGACCGTCCTTGTCATACATCGTCGGGATGCCGCCGCCACCGGCACAGATCACGATGCTGCCTTTTTCCAGCAGCCACTTGATCGGGCGGATCTCGAAGATACGTTTGGGTTTCGGGCTTGCGACCACTCGGCGAAACTTATCGCCATCCGGGGCGATGCTCCAGCCCTTTTCCTTGGCCAGGCGTTCTGCTTCTTCTTTCGAATAGACCGGGCCGATGGGCTTGGTCGGATGCTGGAAGGCGGGGTCGTTGCCGTCTACCTCGACTTGGGTCAGCAGGGTGGCGAAAGGGACCTCGATGGGCAGAAGATTGCCCAACTCCTGTTCGATGATATAGCCGATCATGCCTTCGGTTTCAGCGCCGAGGACGTCCAGCGGATAAGGCGCCACGGCGGTGTAGGCCGATGCCTGCAAGGACAGCAGGCCCACTTGCGGGCCATTGCCGTGGGCCACCACCAGCTCATTGCCGGGGACGATTTTGGCGATCTGTTGGGTGGCGACGCGGATATTCATCCGCTGATTCTCCGCGGTCAACGGTTCGCCACGGCGGAGCAGGGCGTTACCACCCAATGCAACGACGATACGCATGGTGTTTTTCCCCAAAGTCAGATGTCAGCCAGCGCCGATACCAGGATTGCCTTGATGGTGTGCATGCGGTTTTCTGCCTGCTCAAAAGCGATGTTGGCCGGCGACTCGAAGACCTCTTCGGTGACTTCCACGCCATTGGCCAGATTCGGGTAACGGCTGGCGATGTCTTTGCCGACCTTGGTCTCACTGTTGTGAAACGCTGGCAGGCAATGCATGAACTTCACCCGTGGGTTGCCCGACGCTTTCATCATTGTGGCGTTGACCTGATACGGCAGCAGTTGTTCGATGCGCTCGTCCCACGCTTCAACCGGTTCGCCCATGGAGACCCAGATATCGGTATGGATGAAGTCCACGCCCTTGACTGCTTCCAGCGGGTCTTCAGTGATGGTGATGCGGCCACCACTTTCCTCGGCGAACGTTTTGCACTGGGCAATGAAGTCAGCGTGCGGCCACAGGGCCTTGGGTGCGCCGATGCGTACGTCCATGCCCAGTTTGGCGCCGATCATCAGCAGTGAATTACCCATGTTGTAGCGCGCGTCACCCAAGTAGGCGTAGCTGATGTCATGCAGCGGCTTGTCGCTGTGTTCGCGCATGGTCAGGGTGTCGGCAATCATTTGCGTTGGGTGGAACTCGGCGGTCAGGCCGTTGAAGACCGGCACACCGGCGAATTTGGCCAGCTCCTCGACGATTTCCTGTTCAAAGCCACGGTATTCGATGGCGTCGAACATCCGGCCGAGTACGCGGGCGGTGTCCTTCATGCTTTCTTTGTGGCCGATTTGCGACGATACCGGGTCAATGTAGGTGACGTGGGCACCTTGATCGTGGGCTGCAACTTCGAAGGCGCAGCGGGTGCGGGTCGAGGTTTTTTCGAAGATCAACGCGATGTTTTTGCCTTTGAGATGCTGCTGTTCGGTGCCTGTGTACTTGGCGCGCTTGAGGTCGCGGGACAGGTCGAGCAGGAAATGCAACTCGCGATTTGTGTGGTGCATCAAGCTCAGCAGGCTGCGGTTACGCATGTTAAAGGCCATGTTTCAGATCTCCTTGGGTTTCGGTTATCTCCCTGGCTGGCACGGGATAGGGCCAAGCCAGGGCACATGTGGGTGATCGATGTATCAGTAATCGATCGGGTCGCGCAGGATCGGGCAGGTCATGCAGTGACCACCGCCGCGACCCCGGCCGAGTTCGCTGGCGCTGATGGTAATGACTTCGACCCCGGCCTTGCGCAGCAGAGTATTGGTGTACGTATTACGGTCGTAGCCGATGACCACGCCCGGTTCCAGCGCGACCACGTTGTTGCCGTCATCCCATTGCTCGCGTTCGGCGGCGAAGCTGTTACCACCGGTTTCGACCACGCGCAGGGTTTTGAGATTGAGCGCAGCGGCCACGGTATCAAGGAAGTTGGTTTTTTCGCGACGCACGTCAATGCCGCCCGGCTTGCTGTCATCGGGGCGCAGGCTGAACGCGACGATCTGGCTGACCACTTCCGGGAAAATCGTCACCAGATCGCGGTCGCAGAAACTGAACACGGTATCCAGGTGCATCGCAGAGCGGGACTTTGGCAGACCCGCGACAATGACCCGTTCGACCGCATTGTTTTTGAACAAGTTCTGCGCCAGTTGACCAATGGCCTGATGCGAGGTGCGCTCGCCCATGCCGATCAGTACCACACCGTTGCCGATAGGCATGACATCGCCGCCTTCAAGGGTGGCGTTGCCATGATCCAGATCGGGGTCGCCGTACCAGACTTGGAAGTCGGCGTTGGTGAACTCCGGGTGGAATTTATAGATGGCGCTGGCCAGCAGGGTTTCCTGACGACGGGCAGGCCAATACATCGGATTCAGGGTCACACCGCCATAAATCCAGCAGGTGGTGTCGCGGGTGAATATAGCGTTGGGCAGTGGAGGCAGGATGAAGCTGGAGTGACCGAGGAAATCGCGGAACATTTCGATGGTCTTGCCGCCGAAGCTGGTCGGCAGATCATCGGCCGATACCCCGCCAATCAGGAATTCGGCGATCTGGCGTGGCTCCAGGCTGCGCACCCAGGCGTCGACTTCATCGACCAGGGCAACACCCACCAGGTTGGGGGAAATCTTGCGTTCGAGAATCCAGTCCAGTGCGTCTGGAAACGCGACGATGTCGGTCAGCAGGTTGTGCATTTCCAGCACTTCAGTGCCGCGCTCACGCATTTTAGTGACGAAGTCGAAGTGATCGCGCTTGGCCTGACCGACCCACAGCACGTCATCGAACAGCAACTCGTCGCAGTTAGTCGGAGTCAGGCGTTGATGCGCCAAGCCTGGTGAGCACACCATGACTTTTCGAAGTTTGCCAACTTCAGAGTGAACGCCAAGTTTGACTTTATCGGTGGACATATCTGTATTCCTCCAATGATGTACGCATGGGTGTTACAGGGTCAGGAAGCCGTCATAGAGACCATAGGCGGCAACCAGCGCGCCGATGACCACTGCGACAAAGATCAGCTTCTCAACGTTGGTGAAAACGGGTTGGCCTGCTTCATGTTTCGCCTTGGCAAACAGGATCACCCCCGGGGCATAAAGCAGCGCCGACAGCAGCAGGTACTTCATGCCGCCGGCGTAGATCAACCAGATCGCGTAGGTCAGCGCGACGGCGCTGATAGCGAGGTCCTTCTTGCGTTCGGTCAAGGCTTGCTCATAGGTCTCGCCGCGCACCGCCAGCAACAGGGCATACGCCGCCGACCACAGGTATGGAATCAAAATCATCGAGGTGGCGAGGTAGATCAGTGACAGGTAGGTGCTGGCCGAGAACAGGGTGATGATCAGGAAAACCTGAACCAGACCGTTGGTCAGCCACAAGGCATTGGCCGGCACGTGGTTGGCATTTTCCTTTTTGAGGAACGCTGGCATGGTGCTGTCTTTGGCTGCGGCGAACATGATCTCTGCGCACAGCAGCACCCACGACAACAGCGCACCGAGCAGGGAAATAACCAGACCAACGCTGATCAGCACTGCACCCCAATGCCCTACGACGTGTTCAAGCACGGCGGCCATGGAAGGGTTTTGCAGTTTGGCCAACTCGGGCTGGGTCATGATGCCCAGCGACAATACGTTCACCAGTACCAGAAACAGCAGCACGGTGATGAAACCGATGATGGTGGCCTTGCCCACGTCCGAACGTTTCTCGGCGCGGGCGGAGAAGATGCTTGCGCCTTCGATGCCGATGAACACCCAAACGGTGACCAACATCATGTTGCGGACCTGATTCAGCACACTGCCCAGATCCGGGTTTTTAAAGCCCCAAATGTCAGCAGTGAAGATGTCCAGCTTGAACGCGAAGAGGGCGATCAACACGAACAGCAGCAACGGTACGACTTTGGCGACGGTGGTCACCAGATTGATGAACGCCGCCTCCTTGATCCCGCGCAACACCAGAAAGTGCACCGCCCACAGCAGCACTGAAGCGCCGATGATCGACGCTAGCGTGTTGCCCTGGCCAAAAATCGGGAAGAAGTAACCGAGGGTGCTGAACAGCAGAACGAAGTAGCCAATGTTGCCCAACCACGCACTGATCCAGTAACCCCACGCGGACGAGAACCCCATGTAGTCGCCGAAACCTGCCTTGGCGTAGGCGTAGACCCCACCATCAAGATCGGGCTTGCGGTTGGCCAGGGTCTGGAACACGAAACCCAAGGTCAACATACCCACCGCTGAAATGGCCCAACCGATTAAAATCGCGCCTACGTCGGCACTGACTGCCATGTTCTGCGGGAGCGAAAAGATGCCTCCCCCGATCATTGATCCTACGACAAGCGCGACAAGTGCGCCGAGCCTAAGTTTGCCGGTAGCTTGAGACATTGCGCAGCTCCATCCAGGAGAAGTAGTGCCTCAGGGTAGGTGCCATGACTGCCGCTAAATATGACGTAGGTCAACAGAGCCTCTTATGCAACGTGATTGCTAATGATGCCGTAGGCATTCCGATTGAAAATGTCGCATTGCAGCAACAGCCCATGGCAGGCGTTTAGGAGGGTTATGCATTCACGGGCTCGGGTCGCGACCAGATCCACAGGTTTCCCAGGCTCATGCCCGCGATGGCGAGGTACACCGGCCAGTGGTGTTCAAGCAGGATTAGCATGATGCTGGCACACAGCACCATGCTCAGGGTGGCGCTGATTTTCGCGCGACGGGTGATCAAACGCCCGTTGCGCCAGTTATTCAGGATGGGTCCAAACAGGCGATGGTTTTCCAGCCACGCGCTCAGGCGTGGCGAACTTTTGGTCGCAGCCCACGCGGCCAGCAGGACAAATTCGGTGGTGGGCAAGCCGGGCACGACGATGCCGATCAGCCCGATCCCTACACTGACGTAAGCAAGGATGGCAAACAAACGGCGTGAAAGGATTGACCGGTGCGGTGTTCCGGTCTTGGTCTCGAGGGGCATGAGGCGTCTGTCCATTTGACAACCCGGCCAGCTTAACAGGGCTGGCCGTGCTTGAAGCCCTCATGCAAGATGGTTTTACTGGGCGTTATGTAGCGCCAGGCAGTTGTCCAGCATGCGGTTGGAGAATGCCCATTCGTTGTCATACCAGGCCAGCACTTTCATCAGCTTGCCGTTAGCCTTGGTGTGGTTGGCATCGAAGATCGACGACAGCGGGTTGTGGTTGAAGTCGTGGGACACCAGCGGCAGGGTATTGTAGCCGAGGATTTTCGAGTGCTGACTGGCTTCTTTGAAGATCGCGTTGACTTCTTCAGCCGTGGCTTCGCGCTTGAGCTGCACGGTCAGGTCCACTAGCGATACGTTGATCACCGGGACGCGAACCGCCATGCCGTTGAGTTTGCCTGCCAGTTCCGGTAGCACCAGGCCGACGGCTTCTGCTGCACCCGTCTTGGTCGGGATCATCGACTGGGTGGCCGAACGCGCACGGTACAGGTCGGTGTGGTACACGTCGGTCAGATTCTGGTCATTGGTGTAGGCGTGGATGGTGGTCATCAAACCGCTTTCAATCCCCCATTCACGGTGCAGAATCTGTGCGATGGGCGCCAGGCAGTTGGTGGTGCAGGATGCGTTGGAAATAATCTGATGCGATTGACGCAGGATGTCGTGGTTGACGCCGTAAACCACGGTGGCGTCCGCGCCTTTGGACGGGGCCGAGACGATTACTTTGCGCGCGCCGGCAGTAATATGCGCAGCGGCTTTGTTGCGGTCGGTGAACAGGCCGGTGCATTCGAACACCACATCAATGTTTTCTGCCTTCCACGGCAGCTCTGCCGGATTGCGGATGGCGCTGACCGCGATTCGGTCACCGTTGACGGTCAGGCTTTCATGGTCGAATTTTACTGTGCCGCCAAAATGGCCATGGGTGGTGTCGAATTGCAGCAGGTGCGCGTTGATCGCGCTGTCACCCAGGTCGTTAATGGCGACGACCTGCAGGTCCTCTCGATAGCCTTGGGTATAGAGTGCGCGTAGGACATTGCGGCCAATGCGGCCAAAGCCATTGATAGCGATACGAAGCGTCATGCAGCCGTCCTCTTTTAAATTTGTTGTTGGAATTACAAGATTATTCGCATAAAAATAGAAAACAAGCCTTTTTAATGGCAATATTTTGTTTTATCTACAACGAGTAGCCCGTAAGTCCGGTTCAGATGTTCGACATCAAGCCTTTGCTCAGCCTAGGCCGCACAGTCGATAATTGGAATCACCTGAACGGGTCACCTATCCGTAAGCCTGGAGTTCATCACATGCATCCCCGCGTTCTTGAGGTAACTGAGCGGCTAATCGCCCGTAGTCGTGCGACGCGCGAGCGCTATCTGCAAATGATCCACGGCGCCGCCAGTGACGGCCCTATGCGCGGCAAGCTGCAATGCGCCAACTTTGCTCATGGTGTCGCGGGCTGCGGCACCGAAGACAAGCAAAGCCTGAAAATGATGAACGCCGCCAACGTGGCCATTGTTTCGTCTTATAACGACATGCTGTCAGCGCATCAGCCATACGAGCATTTCCCGGACCAGCTCAAACAGGCCTTGCGCGATATCGGCTCGGTCGGCCAGTTCGCCGGTGGTGTGCCGGCAATGTGTGACGGCGTGACCCAAGGCGAGCCGGGCATGGAGCTGGGCATCGCCAGCCGTGAAGTGATCGCCATGGCCACCGCCATCGCGCTGTCGCACAACATGTTCGACGCTACGTTGTGCTTGGGTATCTGCGACAAGATCGTGCCGGGCCTGCTGATGGGTGCATTGCGTTTTGGTCACTTGCCAACGCTGTTCGTGCCGGGCGGGCCGATGCCATCGGGTATCTCGAACAAGGAAAAAGCCGACGTCCGTCAACGCTACGCCGAAGGCAAGGCCAGCCGGGAAGAGCTGCTGGAATCGGAGATGAAGTCCTACCACAGCCCCGGCACCTGTACGTTCTATGGCACTGCCAACACCAATCAGTTACTGATGGAAGTCATGGGTCTGCACTTGCCGGGTGCCTCGTTCGTCAACCCGTACACGCCGTTGCGCGATGCCCTGACCCGCGAAGCGGCGCACCAGGTCACGCGTCTGACCAAGCAAAGTGGCGACTTCATGCCACTGGGCGAGATCGTCGACGAGCGTTCGCTGGTCAACTCCATCGTTGCCCTGCACGCCACTGGCGGCTCGACCAACCACACGTTGCACATGCCAGCGATTGCCATGGCTGCCGGTATCAAGCTGACCTGGCAGGACATGGCGGATCTGTCGGAAGTGGTGCCGACCCTGACCCACGTTTATCCAAACGGCAAGGCCGACATCAACCACTTCCAGGCGGCGGGCGGCATGTCGTTCCTGATCCGTGAACTGCTGGAAGCCGGGCTGCTGCACGAAAACGTCAACACCGTCGCCGGTTTCGGCCTGAGCCGTTACACCCGCGAACCGTTCCTCGAAGACGGCAAGCTGGTCTGGCGCGAAGGGCCTATCGAAAGCCTGGATGAAGACATCCTGCGCCCTGTTGCGCGGCCATTTTCGCCTGAAGGCGGTTTGCGCGTGATGGAAGGCAACCTCGGTCGCGGGGTGATGAAAGTCTCCGCTGTGGCGCCTGAACATCAAGTGATACAAGCCCCGGCGCTGGTGTTCCAGGATCAGCAGGACCTGGCCGACGCATTCAAGGCTGGCAAACTGGAGCGCGACTTCGTTGCGGTGATGCGCTTCCAGGGGCCGCGTTCCAATGGCATGCCCGAGCTGCACAAGATGACGCCGTTCCTTGGCGTGCTGCAGGACCGTGGTTTTAAAGTCGCGCTAGTCACCGATGGGCGCATGTCCGGTGCGTCCGGGAAGATTCCGGCAGCGATCCATGTCTGCCCTGAAGCCTTCGACGGCGGACCTTTAGCGCTGGTTCGTGACGGAGATATCATTCGCGTCGACGGCGTTAAAGGTACATTGCAGGTTCTGGTCGAGCCCGCAGAATTGGCCGCCAGAGAGCCAGCGATTGGTCTGCTCGACAACGGTGTCGGTTGTGGACGCGAGCTGTTTGGCTTCATGCGCATGGCCTTCAGCTCGGCAGAGCAGGGCGCGAGTGCCTTTACTTCGGGTCTGGAGACGCTTAAGTGAAATTGGCTTTGGTCGGTGATATTGGCGGCACCAATGCGCGTTTTGCCATCTGGGAAGACGGTCAGTTGCATTCGATCCGGGTCTTCCCGACCATCGATTACGCCAGCCCGGAAAAAGCCCTTGAGGTCTATCTCGAAGACCTGGACCTGCATCCGGGCGAAGTCGGCTCCATCTGTCTGGCGGTTGCCGGGCCGGTGGGCGGCGACGAATTTCACTTCACCAACAGCCACTGGCGCATTAGCCGCGCGGCGTTCTGTGCGCGCCTGAAGCTGGATAACCTGCTGCTGATCAATGACTTCTCTGCGATGGCGCTGGGCATGACGCGTCTGCGTGATGATGAGTACCTGACGGTCTGCCACGGCATCCCCGAGGAAGCTCGTCCACGGGTGGTGATCGGTCCGGGGACCGGGCTTGGCGTGGGCACCTTGTTGCCTCTCGCCGACAACCACTGGATGGCGTTGCCGGGGGAGGGCGGGCATGTGGATCTGCCGCTCGGCACTCCACGTGAAGCGCAGATATGGGCGCGCCTGATGACCGAGCACGAGCATGTCAGTGCCGAAACCGTGCTCAGCGGCAGTGGGTTGTTGCTCTTGTACAAGGTTAGCTGTTCGCTGGATAACATTGAGCCCACGCTTAAATCACCGGCCGCCATCACCTCGGCGGCGCTGGCAGGCGATCCGGTGGCTGCGGCGGTGCTGGAGCAGTTCTGTTGCTGGCTGGGACGGGTGGCGGGTAATAACGTGCTGACCGTCGGCGGTCGTGGCGGTGTCTATATCGTGGGCGGGGTCGTGCCGCGCTTCACCGACTTTTTCATCGCCAGCGGTTTTGCCCGGTCCTTTGCCGAAAAAGGCTTGATGAAAGATTATTTCAAGGGCATTCCAGTATGGCTGGTGACCGCCGAATACCCCGGTTTGATGGGGGCGGGTGTGGCGTTGCAGCAGGCATTTGGCTGAGGGCTGTATTGAACCTGTTGCGCTCGGCGCAGTCTGGGACCGTGTAACCTGTGCCAGGCCTCGTTCATGAGGCGCATGTTTTATTCAGAACAAGGACGATGGATGTGAGTTCAGTCAGTAAGTCGATTTTGCTGGTCGATGATGATCAGGAAATTCGTGAATTGCTGCAAACCTACCTGAGTCGTTGTGGCTTCGTCGTGCGCACGGTGGGCGATGGTGCCGGTTTTCGCCAGGCGCTCAACGAAGAACCCAGCGATCTGGTGATCCTCGATGTCATGCTGCCCGACGAAGATGGTTTCAGTCTGTGCCGCTGGGTGCGTCAGCATCCGCGTCAGTCCCAGGTCCCGATCATCATGCTCACGGCCAGTTCCGACGAAGCCGATCGGGTGATTGGCCTGGAATTGGGCGCTGATGATTATCTGGGCAAGCCTTTCAGTCCCCGCGAACTGCAGGCTCGAATCAAGGCCCTGTTGCGACGTGCGCAATTCGGCCATGAGCGTGGCGCCGGTGAGGTACTGATGTTCGATGAATGGCGGCTGGACATGGTCAGTCACCGACTCTTTCACAATGATGGCGAGGAAGTGATCCTCTCCGGTGCCGATTTTGCCTTGCTCAAATTGTTTCTGGATCGCCCGCAGCAAATCCTCGATCGCGACACTATTGGCAATGCCACTCGGGGTCGTGAACTGATGCCTCTGGAGCGCATTGTCGACATGGCTGTCAGTCGTCTGCGTCAACGATTGCGAGATACCGGCAAGGCGCCGCGGCTGATTCGTACCGTGCGTGGCAGTGGCTACCTGTTGGCTGCGAATGTCACGTCGTTGGTCAACCATGGCTACTGAAAAAGGTTGGCGTCTGCTGGTGCCGCACTCGTTGCTGGGTCGCATGCTGTTGCTGACGTTGTTGGTCGTGCTGCTGGCGCAGGGATTGTCCAGCGCGATCTGGTTGTCGCAATTGCGCGCCACGAAAATGGAAGGCTTGGTCACCAGCGCCCGCAGCCTCGCGCACTCCATGGCCGCCAGTGTCAGTTACTTCCGATCACTGCCGGTGGCTTATCGTCCGCTGGTGCTCGATCAATTGCGCAGCATGGGCGGTACACGCTTCGTCGTGACCCTGAATGACAAACCGTTGGAAATGGAAGTGCTGGGGCCGACTCCGCGCAAGACCGCAGTGCTGAACGCGGTCGATGAAGTGCTGCGTCAGCGTCTCGGCAGTGAGCCGAATATTTCGGTGAGTTTCGTGCGACCCGAAGACCTGCGGATTTTTAACGGTGGCATCAAGCTGGATGAGCTGCCGCGCTCCTGGGCGCATTACGCCTTGAGTCTGGAACCGATCAATCCGCCCGTTCTGGTCACCCAGATCGAACTGGCGGCCGGCGAATGGTTGTACATCGCTTCGTTGCTGCCCGAACCCTACACCACGCTCGAAGAGCAGGATCTGCCGGCGCAGCAGGTCTGGTTCATCGTGCTGACCAGCAGCTTTCTGTTGTTGTTTATCGGCCTGTTGGTGCATTGGCAAAGTCGCCCGCTCAAGCGTCTGGCCCGCGCGGCGCGGGAAATGTCGCTGGGTACGGTGGTCGAACCGGTCGTCGAAGGTGGGGGCAGCGAGGTGGTGGAAGTCAGCCGGGCGTTCAACGCCATGCGCGAGCGTATCAGTCGCTACCTCTCGGAACGCAGCCAGCTGTTCAGCGCGATTTCCCACGATTTGCGTACGCCCATCACGCGTCTGCGGCTGAGGGTCGAGCTGTTGGACGATGAGGCGGTGCAAGCAAAATTCAGTCGCGACCTCGACGAGTTGGAGTTATTGGTCAAAGGCGCGCTGCAATGCGTGAAAGATACGGATATCCACGAAAACATTGAACCGGTGGACCTCAATCAGGTGCTGCATTGTCTGGTCGAACCCTACCTTTCGCCAACCGGCAATGGCCGTGTCACTCAGCAGGGGAAGGCCGCCGCGTTTTATCCGGGCAAGCCACTGGCGCTCAAACGCTGCATCGGCAACCTGATCGACAACGCGCTCAAATACGGGCAGAAGGCCCACCTGCATGTCGATGACGACGCCGAAGCGTTCGTCCTGCACGTCGATGACGAGGGTCCCGGTGTGCCCGAGCAGCGCCAGGAACAAGTATTCGAGCCGCATTTTCGCCTGGCAGGCAAGCAACAACAGGGTTACGGCCTGGGCTTGGGTATTGCGCGCAATATTGCCCACAGCCATGGCGGAGAAGTGAGCCTGCAAAACCTCCGCGAAGGCGGATTGCGTGTGACCTTGCGCCTGCCGCGAACCCACGACTGACAGGCCTTTCTACGACTGTTTCCTTTATGTAACCAGGCTGTGACCTTTGCGCGTCCCTTCGTTACCATGGCGCCGAAACCCTTGGTTAAAATCTATGCAGCGCAAGCACCAGACTTGCTCATGCATAACAACAAGAAAAGGTAATCAGATGAATTCGATCTCCCGCCTCGCTGCTGTCATTTCCCTCGCCTCGTTGTTCCCTCTGAGCGTTCTTGCTGCGGATGCGCCTGCCGGTTCAAAAGGCACCGTGGAAGTGGTCCACTGGTGGACGTCGGGCGGCGAAGCAAAGGCTGTCGATGTCCTGAAAAAGCTAGTCGAAAAAGACGGCTATAGCTGGCAGGACAGCGCCGTCGCCGGTGGCGGTGGTGCAGCGGCCATGACCGTACTGAAGACCCGTGCGGTGTCTGGCAATCCACCTTCTGCTGCACAGATCAAAGGTCCGGACCTGCAAGAGTGGGGCGCCTTGGGCCTGCTGACCAACCTCGACGACGTTTCGAAAGCCAATAACTGGGACAAGCTGCTGTCCAAAACCGTCTCCGACACCATGAAGTACGAAGGTCACTACGTGGCGGTGCCGGTGAACATTCACCGGGTGAACTGGTTGTGGATCAACCCGGAAGTGTTCAAGAAAGCCGGTATCGACAAAGCGCCTGTCACCCTTGATGAGTTCTTCGCGGCAGGTGACAAGCTCAAGGCAGCCGGCTTCATCCCCTTGGCCCATGGTGGCCAACCTTGGCAGGACAGCACGGTATTCGAAGACCTGGTGCTGAGCATCATGGGGCCGGATGGCTACAAAAAAGCCTTCCTTGATCTCGACGAGAAAACCCTGACGGGCGACAAGATGGTCGAGGTGTTCGCCACGCTGAAAAAACTCATTGGCTACATGGACAACAACCGTGCCGGGCGTGACTGGAACCTTGCAGCGGCTGACGTCATTCAGGGCAAGGCCGGTATGCAGATGATGGGCGACTGGGCCAAGAGCGAGTGGAGTGCCGCCGGTAAGGTTGCCGGTAAAGACTACCAATGCGTTCCTTTCCCTGGCACCCAAGGCAGCTACACCTACAACATCGATTCGCTGGCGATGTTCAAGTTGTCTGCCAAAAACAATACTCCTGGCAACCTCGCGGCTCAGAACGATGTGGCAAAAATCGCCCTCGAGCCTGAGTTCCAATACGTGTTCAACCAGAACAAAGGCTCGATCCCGGTTCGTAACGATCTGGACATGAGCAAGTTCGACAGTTGTGGTCAGGCCTCGGCAAAGGACTTCAAGGACGCCGACAAGAACGGCAAACTTGAGCCAAGCATGGCGCACAACATGGCCACCTCGCTCGCTGTGCAGGGCGCGATCTTCGACACGGTCACTAATTTCATGAGCGACCCGAAAGCCGACCCGCAAGCCGTCGTCAAAAAGCTGTACTCGGGCATCCAGTCAGCCAAGTAATCGACTATTGAATCACCGCTGGTTCGCCAGCGGTACACCCCAGCCGTAGCGCATGCTGCTGAAACCTTAACGGGTTTCACGCTGGCGTTCGGCCTGGATTCCTTGTTCTCGAACTGGATTTTTCAGATGAGCTCTGTCGCTGTGTTCAGCAAGGCCTCACCGTTCGATGTGCTGCAACGCTGGCTGCCCAAGTTGGTGTTGGCGCCAAGCATGCTGATCGTGCTGGTCGGTTTCTATGGTTATATCCTGTGGACGTTTGTACTTTCGTTCACCAATTCAACGTTTATGCCCAGCTACAAGTGGGCGGGTTTGCAGCAATACACACGTCTGCTCGACAACGATCGTTGGTGGGTGGCGAGCAAGAACCTGGCGGTATTCGGCGGCATGTTCATAGGCATCAGTCTGGTGCTAGGTGTCGTGCTCGCGGTCCTGCTGGACCAGCGCATCCGTCGTGAAGGTTTTATCCGCACGGTCTATTTGTACCCGATGGCGCTGTCGATGATCGTCACCGGTACGGCCTGGAAATGGCTGCTCAACCCCGGTCTTGGTCTGGACAAAATGCTCCGTGACTGGGGCTGGGAAGGCTTCCGCCTGGATTGGCTGGTCGACCCGAGCCGCGTCGTGTACTGCCTGGTGATCGCAGCGGTCTGGCAGTCTTCCGGGTTCGTTATGGCGCTGTTTCTCGCCGGGTTGCGCGGGGTCGATCAGTCGATCATTCGTGCCGCGCAGATCGACGGCGCTAGCCTGCCAACCATCTATCTGCGCGTCGTGCTGCCAAGCCTGCGCCCGGTGTTTTTCAGCGCGGTGATGATTCTGGCGCACATCGCCATCAAGAGCTTCGACTTGGTGGCGTCGATGACCGCAGGTGGCCCCGGCTACTCCTCGGACTTGCCCGCGATGTTCATGTACTCGTTCACCTTCAGCCGTGGCCAGATGGGCATGGGCTCGGCGAGTGCAATCCTGATGCTCGGCGCGATTCTCGCCATCCTCGTGCCATATCTGTACTCCGAGCTGAGGACCAAACGCCATGAATAGTCAGGTGGGTAAACCTTCCATCAGCATCAGCCGGGTCGCGATCTATGCGGTCTTGCTGTTGGCGGTCGTGGTGTATCTGGTGCCGCTGATCGTGATGCTGCTGACCAGCTTCAAATCTCCGGAAGACATCAGCACTGGTAACTTGTTGAGCTGGCCGACAGTGGTCACCGGCATGGGGTGGGTCAAGGCCTGGGCCACGGTCGATGGCTACTTCTGGAACTCGGTGAAAATCACCGTGCCAGCGGTTCTGATCTCCACAGCCATCGGCGCCATCAACGGTTACGTGCTGGCGATGTGGCGCTTTCGGGGTTCGCAATTGTTTTTCGGTCTGTTGTTGTTCGGCTGTTTCCTGCCGTTCCAGACCGTGCTGCTGCCGGCGTCGTTCACGGTCGGCAAGATGGGGCTGGCAGCCTCCACCACCGGCCTGGTGTTCGTGCATGTGGTCTACGGCCTGGCATTCACCACGCTGTTCTTCCGCAACTACTACGTGAGCATTCCGGATGCGTTGGTCAAGGCTGCGCGGCTGGACGGTGCCGGATTTTTCACCATCTTCGGCCGGATCATTCTGCCGATGTCGACGCCGATCATCATGGTCTGCCTGATCTGGCAGTTTACCCAGATCTGGAACGACTTCCTGTTCGGTGTGGTCTTCTCCAGTGGCGACTCGCAGCCCATCACCGTGGCACTGAACAACCTGGTCAACACCAGCACCGGTGCCAAGGAATACAACGTTGATATGGCAGCGGCGATGATCGCCGGGCTGCCGACGCTGCTGGTCTATGTGCTGGCTGGTAAGTATTTCCTGCGTGGGCTGACGGCCGGCGCGGTCAAGGGGTAATCATGGCAACTCTCGAATTGCGCAACGTCAACAAGACCTACGGCAGCGGTTTGCCGGACACCTTGAAAAACATCGAACTGAAGATCGATGACGGCGAGTTTCTGATTCTGGTCGGTCCTTCGGGCTGCGGTAAATCGACGTTGATGAACTGCATTGCCGGGCTGGAAAACATCAGCGGCGGCTCGATCCTGATCGATGACGCGGACATCAGTGGCATGAGCCCCAAGGATCGTGACATCGCCATGGTGTTCCAGTCTTACGCGTTGTACCCAACCATGAGCGTGCGCGAAAACATCTCGTTTGGTTTGAAAATCCGCAAGATGGCGCCCGCAGCCATCGAAGAGGAGGTCGCGCGGGTCGCCAAGCTGTTGCAGATCGAACACCTGCTCAATCGGAAGCCCGGCCAGCTTTCCGGTGGGCAGCAACAGCGTGTGGCCATGGGTCGTGCGTTGGCGCGGCGGCCGAAAATCTACCTGTTCGATGAGCCGCTTTCCAACCTCGACGCCAAGCTGCGGGTCGAGATGCGGACTGAAATGAAACTGATGCACCAGCGCCTGAAAACCACCACGGTTTACGTGACCCACGACCAGATCGAAGCCATGACTCTGGGCGACAAAGTGGCGGTGATGAAGGACGGGATCATTCAGCAGTTCGGCACGCCGAAGCAGATTTACAACGATCCGGCCAACCTGTTCGTCGCCAGCTTCATCGGTTCGCCGCCGATGAACTTCATCCCCTTGCGCCTGCAACGTAAGGACGGGCGGCTGCTGGCCCTGCTCGACAGTGGTCAGGCGCGTTGCGAGCTGCCGCTGGGCATGCTTGATGCGGGCCTGGAAGACCGTGAAGTGATTCTCGGCATGCGTCCTGAACAGATCGTTCTGGCACCCGTCGAACCCAACGGCTTGCCGACTATTCGCGCCGAAGTTCAAGTCACCGAGCCGACCGGGCCGGACACCTTGGTGTTCGTCACGCTTAACCAGAGCAAGGTCTGCTGCCGCCTGGCGCCGGACGTTGCGCCGCAGGTAGGGGAATCACTGAACCTGCAGTTCGATCCTTCAAAAGTGTTGCTGTTCGACGCCAAGAGCGGTGAGCGGCTCGGGGTTTTGGGAAAGTCCCAGCCCGCTGAACGTGTGGGCAATGTCACGCAAATTAGTCGCAACCAATGACGGGGTGCGCCGAGCATCGCGGGTTTGATCGATCAGGCCTTAACAGTCGGTCAGCCAGCGACACGATGTTAGTCAATGCAAGTCACCTACTAGCGCTAATAACAATAAGAGGATTTAAGGGATGAATCATAAAGAAGCCAAATCGCTTACCCAATTCAAGCTGATTAGCACGCTGTCTGTTTTGGGTGCATTAAGCTTGGCTGGAAGCGTGCACGCGGCTGATGCTTTTGATCCGAACTCGCAGTGGATGTCGGGTGACTGGGGCGGCACGCGTACCGAACTGCTGAACAAGGGATATGACTTTTCACTTGAGTACGTAGGGGAAGTCGGCAGCAACTTGCACGGCGGCTACAACAACGACAAGACTGCGCGCTATGCGGATCAGTTCGCTCTGGGCGTGGACCTGGATCTGCAAAAAATCCTCGGCTGGCATGACGCTGAATTCAAACTGGCGATCACTGAGCGCAGTGGCCGCAACATCTCCAATGACCGCATAGGCGATCCGCGTGCTGGCACCTTTAGTTCGTCACAGGAAGTCTGGGGCCGTGGTCAGACCTGGCGCCTGACGCAAATGTGGGCCAAGCAGAAATATTTTGACGGCGCACTGGATGTTAAAGCTGGTCGTTTTGGGCCAGGCGAAGACTTCAACAGCTTCCCGTGCGACTTCCAGAACCTTGCGTTCTGCGGCTCGCAAGTGGGTAACTGGGTCGGCAGCATCTGGTACAACTGGCCGGTCAGCCAGTGGGCGTTACGTGTTAAATACAACATCACCCCCGAGTTCTATGCACAGGTCGGCGCGTTCGAGCAGAACCCATCCAACCTGGAAACCGGTAACGGCTTCAAGCTCAGTGGCAGCGGTACCAAAGGCATGATCATCCCCACCGAGTTGGTCTGGTCGCCGAAGGTCAACGACCTGCCGGGCGAATACCGTCTCGGTTACTACTACAGCACCGCCAAAGCCGACGACGTTTACAAAGGCGCCGACGGTCAGGCGCAGCCACTCACCCCGGGCGGGGAATACCAGTCGCACAGCAGCAAGCATGGCTGGTGGGTCGTGGCACAGCAGCAACTCACCACCCACAACGGCGATGCTGCCCGTGGCTTGAGTGCGTTCGCCAACGCAACCGTGCATGACAAGGCTACCAACTACATCGATAACTACCAGCAGATCGGCCTGACCTACAAAGGTCCGTTCAATGCGCGTCCAAAAGATGACATGGGCGTGGGTATCGCTCGGATTCACGTCAATGATGATGCGCAAGACCGTGCACGTCTGGTCAACCAAATCAGCGGGATCGACGATTACGACAACCCTAACTATCTGCCGGTGCAGAGTACTGAATACAACGCCGAGATTTACTACGGTTTCCACGTCACCAATTGGCTGACCGTGCGTCCCAACCTGCAATTCATCAAACACCCAGGTGGCGTCGATCAGGTTGACGATGCGCTGGTTGCAGGTTTGAAGATTCAGTCGAAGTTCTAAGCGGGTTTTAGCGCTAAGCAAGGTTTGAAGACGCGCTGTCAGTGATCAAGGTATGTGTGTGCTTTGCGGGCAGCCTGGCTGCCCGTTTTTTTTGAGTCGTTTGGCGCAGAAGCGCTGGCTCGATGCGGTGTGCCCGATGGTGACCGGGCCTTAAATCAACTCATCGTCAATCGGATAACGGCTGGCGTTGAGGCTTTCCTTGATTTTGCGCAAATGCGGCTGGAAATCCACGCCCCGGCGCAGGGTCATGCCGGTGGCCAATACGTCGAGCACGGTGAGCTGGATGATCCGTGAGGTCATCGGCATATAGATGTCGGTGTCTTCTGGGAGCGGGATATTCAAGCTCAGGGTGCTGGCCTTGGCCAGTGGCGACCCCTCGGCGGTCAGGCCCAGAACCGAGGCGCCGTTTTCGCGGGCAATGCGGGCCACTTCCACCAGTTCGCGGGTGCGGCCGGTGTAGGAAATGATCACAAATAACTCGCCGGTATGTGCGACGGAAGCGATCATGCGCTGCATCAGCACATCAACGTGCGCGGTCACCGCGAGGTTGAAACGAAAGAATTTATGCTGCGCATCCATCGCCACCGGGGCCGAAGCGCCGAGGCCAAAAAAATGGATCTGCCGCGCCTGAATCAATAGATCCACGGCTTTGCTGATCAGGTTCGAATCGAGTTGCTGAAGGGCGCTGTCCAGCGAGGCAATGGCGCTGCCGAAAATTTTCCGGGTGTAGTCCTCGGGGTTGTCGTCGGCCTCCACTGCGCGGCTTACATACGCCGCGCCACTGGCCAGACTTTGCGCCAGCTGCAACTTGAGCTCGGGATAACCGCTGACACCGAACGAGCGGCAAAAGCGGTTGACCGTGGGCTCGCTGACCTTGGCGGCCTGAGCGAGCGCGGCGATACTCAAGCGCGTCGCTTGCTGTGGGTTGAGCAGGATCACCTCGGCGACCTTGCGCTCAGCCTTG
Source organism: Pseudomonas sp. 10C3 (assembly GCF_036346185.1). Lineage (NCBI taxonomy): Bacteria > Pseudomonadati > Pseudomonadota > Gammaproteobacteria > Pseudomonadales > Pseudomonadaceae > Pseudomonas > Pseudomonas sp. 10C3. The sequence goes on from NZ_JASJVE010000004.1 coordinate 21,791, forward strand.
TTCAATTCATCGAGACGGCCCTGGATATGCTCCAGGAGGTTGCGCATGCGGTCCATTTTATATCCTTGTCGAGCAGGCAACAGACTGATTTGTACACACCCTGGCAATGCCTGTCATCGAGAGTCTTACAGACGCTGGTAAAGGTGGCCTATCGTACTGATGGCCCTCGTCGATCACCATCGGAATCTGGTTTTAGACGAAATGTTGTGGTTATTACTACATTTGATCTTGAATACTGCCTTTAAAAAAGGTATTTGTAGCCTAACTTGATAAAAGAACAAACATTATGCCCCTGATAACGGTTGAATCGTGCACCTTTGCCTTGTTTGGCGCGTTAGGCGACCTGGCAGTGCGCAAGCTGTTTCCGGCCTTGTACCAGCTTGACCGCGCTGGGTTGTTGCATGCCGATACCCGTATTTTTGCCTTGGCGCGTGAGTCCGGCAGTGAACAGCAGCATTTGGCTTACATAGACAGCAGTTTGCGCCGATTCGTACCCGAGGCCGAGCTTGAAGATGAACATGTGCAGCGTTTTCAGGCGCGCCTGAGTTACCTGCATGTGGACTTTCTCAAGGCCGAGGATTATGTCGCACTGGCTGATCGGGTGGGCGACGCCGAGCGTTTGATCGCCTATTTTGCTACCCCGGCTTCGGTGTATGGCGCGATCTGCGAGAACCTCGCGTCGGTCAATCTGACCGAGCGCACCCGTGCCGTACTGGAAAAACCAATCGGCCACGACCTGGCCTCCTCGCGTCGGGTCAACGATGCGGTCGCGCAGTTCTTTCCGGAAAACCGCGTCTATCGAATCGACCACTATCTGGGCAAGGAAACCGTACAGAACTTGATCGCCCTGCGGTTTGCCAACAGCCTGTTCGAGACCCAGTGGAATCAGAACCACATTTCCCACGTTGAAATCACGGTCGCCGAACAGGTCGGCATCGAAGGCCGTTGGGGTTACTTCGATCAGGCCGGGCAACTGCGCGACATGATCCAGAATCACTTGCTGCAACTGCTTTGCCTGATCGCCATGGACCCGCCGAGCGACCTGTCCGCCGACAGCATTCGCGACGAGAAGGTCAAGGTGCTTAAAGCCCTGGCGCCGTTCACCCCTGAACGCCTTGCCACTCAGGTGGTGCGGGGCCAGTACATTGCCGGTTACAGCGAAGGCAAACCGGTGCCGGGCTATCTGGAGGAAGAAAACTCCAATACTCAGAGCGATACCGAAACCTTTGTTGCGTTGCGTGCTGACATTCGCAACTGGCGCTGGTCGGGCGTGCCGTTCTACCTGCGTACCGGCAAGCGCATGCCGCAAAAACTGTCGCAGATCGTGATCCATTTCAAAGAGCCGCCGCACTACATTTTCGCCCCCGAGCAGCGCTTGCAGATCAGCAACCGGTTGATCATTCGCCTGCAGCCCGATGAAGGCATTTCCTTGCAGGTGATGACCAAGGATCAAGGCCTGGATAAAGGCATGCAGCTGCGCAGCGGCCCTTTGCAGTTGAATTTTTCAGACACCTATCAAAGCGCGCGGATCCCCGATGCCTACGAGCGGTTGTTGCTGGAAGTCATGCGTGGCAATCAGAACCTGTTTGTCCGTAAAGATGAAATTGAGTACGCATGGCAATGGTGCGACCAACTGATCGCGGGCTGGAAGAAGGCCGGCGATGCACCCAAGCCTTACGCGGCTGGGTCGTGGGGGCCGATGAGCTCCATTGCACTGATTACTCGTGACGGGAGGTCCTGGTATGGGGATATCTAAAGTTGAACTGCCTGCGGGCATAGTCGCTCACACGTTTGCCAATCCGGCGCTGTTGGCCAGTGAGCTGGCGACGGCGGTGGCTGAGCAACTGCGCAGCGCAATCAGTGCGCATGGCGTGGCGACTCTGGTGGTGTCCGGCGGGCGCAGTCCGGTGGCATTTTTCCAAAGCCTGGCGCAGCAGTCGCTGGACTGGTCCAGGGTGGTGGTCAGCCTGGCGGACGAACGCTGGGTGCCGGTGGAACATGCCGACAGCAATGCCGGCCTGTTGAAGCGCTACTTGCTTCAGGGACCAGCGGCTAAAGCCCGTTTCATTGGGCTGTACCGCGCAACGCCAACCCTGGATGAGGCGGCACAAGAGGCCGATCAAGCCTTGGCTGAATTGCCACCAATCGATGTATTGGTGCTGGGCATGGGGGATGACGGCCACACTGCGTCGCTGTTTCCCAAGAGTCCGAACCTCAGCGAAGCATTGCGCCTCGATGGACCGCGTCGTTGCTTGCCTATGCTGGCGCCGACGGTGCCACGCCAGCGCTTGACCCTGACGCGTCAGTTGCTCGCGTCTGCACGTCTGCAGATCCTGTCCATTTCCGGGCAGGCCAAACTCGATACATTACGCACGGCAGTGGCGGGTGATGATCTCGCCCAAATGCCCATCCGTGCCTTTCTGAACTCCTCCTTAGAGATTTACTGGTGCCCATGAGCAAAGGATCAGCCGCCATGAAAACAATCGAAAAAAACCTGCCGCTGAACAGCATGGCGAACAAGATTGTCCAAATCGACGAACTCTGCGCCAAGGCGAAGATTTTGCCGGTGATAACCATTGCCCGCGAACAAGACATTCTGCCACTGGCCGATGCGCTGGCCGCTGGCGGATTGACCACGCTGGAAGTGACCCTGCGCTCGGCATTCGGCCTGACCGCGATTCGGGTCTTGCGTGAGCAACGCCCCGAACTGTGCGTCGGTGCCGGCACCATCCTTGACCGACAGATGCTGGCGGACGCTGAAGCGGCTGGGGCGCAATTCATCGTTACCCCCGGTTGCACGCCCGAGCTGCTTCAAGCTGGCGTCGACAGTCCGCTGCCGATGCTGCCGGGGATCAGTAGCGCCTCGGAGATCATGATGGGCTACGCCTTGGGTTACCGTCGTTTCAAATTGTTCCCGGCTGAGATCAGCGGCGGCGTTGCGGCAATCAAAGCCCTTGGCGGCCCGTTCGGCGAAGTTCGTTTCTGTCCTACCGGTGGCGTTAATCCAGACAACCTGAAGAGCTACATGGCGCAGCCGAACGTGATGTGTGTGGGCGGCTCGTGGATGCTCGACAACGCCTGGATCAAGAATGGCGAGTGGGCACGGATTGAAGCTGCCAGCGTTGAAGCGCTGGCGTTGTTTGACTAACGGATAGGTTGTTGGTTGTTGTTGCTTGGCTTTTCACGGTGCGCCTTGGTCGGGTGCACCGTGTTTTTTAGGGCGGTTACCGGCTCAGTTCACGCAGTGCTCGTACCAGTGTTTCGATCTCCGCCACCGACGTGGTAAAGCCCGGAGTGATACGGATGCACGGCCCGCACGCAGCGCCGTCGCGCGCCACCGTGAACAGGTTGTACTCCTCCAGTAAACGCTCGACCATCCGCTGCTGATCCACTTGGCGGGTAAAGCGCAATGCCGTGATCCCGCAATACAGGCGCGCGTCGTCCGGGGTCAAAATCTCAATTCCCGACAATTCCCTTGCAGGCTTGACCCACAGGTCGCGCAGGTAGTTCAGGCGTGCGCCCTTCACGGCGGCACCGCCCATCGCCAGATGCTCTTCGAACACTCGCGGCAGGGTCATCAGGGCCGGGATATTGGGCGTGCCATAGGGCGCGCGCGACCGGATATCGTCGATTGCAAATCGACTGTCGCCCATGTCCGGGTCGATGTCTGTCAGGCGCTCCTGGGCAATGTAGATAAAGCCCAGGCTCAGCGGCGCTCCGATCCATTTCTGCAGATTGAATCCGGCAAACGCCACGCCCAACTCGTCCAGTTTGAAGTCGAGTTGGCCAAGGGCGTGCGCGCCGTCGAGGATCACGTCAATGCGATGGGTCTTGGCCCACGCGGCAATCGCTTGCACCGGCATCACCAGACCGGTGCGGTGGGTGACGTGGGTCAACGCCATCAACTTCAAACGGGGGTGGCTCTCGAAGGCTGAGCGGTAACTGTCCAGCAGGCTCTCATAGGTGGCAGGGTGCGGGTGCTGGATTTCGATCACCTCCACATCACGGCTCTTTGCCAGCCAGCGCATGGCGCTTTGCACGCTGATGTAATCCAGATCGCTGATCAACACCTGATCGCCGGGTTGCAGGGCGTTGTAGTTGCGAATCAATGATTGCAGGGATTCGGAGGCACAGCGCGTGATGGCGATCTCGTGGGCTGGCACTTGGACCATTGCCGCCAGTTGATCGCGAATCAGCACGCTGTCGACCTGATCGAACTGATGGCGCACATACACTGAGTTGCTGCGGTTGATGGCGGCGATCTGGTGTTGATAGTCCTCGACCACCGTCCGGGTCATGCGGCCAAAATAACCGTTTTCCAGGTTGATCGGGCCTGGCTCGACCTCATAGCGTGAAGCGATGCGCTGCCAGAAGGCTTCGTCTCGGGCGCAGTCCAGGGCGGTGGCGGCATGTTGATCAATCGGCATCACGAACTCGCTTGGCGTATGAATCGTTAGGGGCGGAACGGGCGTTGGCGCTTGCGTAGCGGGTCAAGCAGTTCGGACAAACCGTTATGGTCGATCTCGTGCATTAACGCCAACAGGCTGCCCAACTCACCCGAGGGGAAACCTTCCCGAGCGAACCAGTTCAGGTACTGCCCCGGTAAATCGGCGATGAGCCGGCCCTTGTATTTGCCATACGGCATTTCGCGGGTGACCAGCAGTTCAAGTTTTTCGGGATTCATGTCCAGGCCATTCAATAGGGTGCGCACGTCGGATGTGCACGAAACTACAGCCCTCAAGATACGTGCATTCTGCATGCAGGCCAAACGACAGTTCTTGCAGAAAGAACGATTGATCTGTCTCTTGTGTAAATCAACTTATTGAAATGTAAGGTATTTAAAGAAAATAGAACGTGGCATGAAGGCTGCTTTTTCAACTGTCATCCACTAACCGATAAGGAGTTTGAAAATGACAGATATCAATAAAGAAGCCATTTCATTGCTCAATGATTTGATTGAAACCAGTAAGGATGGCGAAAAAGGCTTTCATACCAGCGCTGAAGACATCAAAAATCCGACGGTAAAGAGCTTTTTTATCAGCCGGTCGCAAGAGTGCGCCACAGCCGTTCGGGAGCTCCAGGCTGAAGTTCGTGTTCTGGGCGGGGATCCTGAAACGTCTTCAAGCATCGTTGGTTCGCTGCACCGTGCCTGGATCGATCTGAAGTCGGTGGTTACTGGTAAAAGCGATGAGGCGATTCTGAGTGAGGTAGAGCGAGGTGAAGACACTGCACTCAAGGCCTACAGAAAAGCACTTGAAAAAGCCCGTGAAGAGAATCTGCCAACGAACGTTATCGCATTGATTCAGAAGCAGCTTGACGGAGCGCAACGTAACCATGATCAGGTCAAAGCCATGCGTGATACCGCTCACGTACAAAAAAACTGATTGAACGCTTTAGAGAAAACGCCAGCTCGTCTGGCGTTTTCTCTGCATGCGCAACCTGCAACTCAAGTGACAAGAGGGTCGCGGTGGGAGGTCCATGATCCGCACTCCACACGATTGCGACCTTTGCGTTTGGCTTGATACAGCGCCTGATCGGCAATGCGGGTCAAGGTGCTCAGCGTGTCGCCGGGGCGCATCACATGAGAGACGACCCCGATGCTGACGGTGATGGCGTGTTCGTCATTGGCAAAGCGCGGCAGGGCCTCGATTGCAGCCCTGATGGCTTCGGCGATGACCTGAGCGCCTTCGAGCGGTGTGTCGGCCAGCACCACGGAAAACTCTTCGCCGCCATAACGCGCCGCAAGGTCTCCAGGGCGGCGAATACGGCTAAGAATAGTCGCCGCCACAGTGCGCAGGGCCTCGTCTCCACCATGATGACCATGGCGGTCGTTGAACGTCTTGAAGTTGTCGACATCAATCATCAGCAGCGACAGTGGCTGCCCTGAACGTAACCCTCGCGCCCATTCGGTTTTCAGTACCTGATCGAGCCTGCGACGATTGGCCAGGCCGGTCAAGCCGTCGGTCGCAGCCAGGTGGGCCAAGCCATTTTCGGCACGCTGGCGCAGACGCAGTTCGCGGCGCAACAGAAACGTCAGCCACAAAATGCCGAAACATAAGATGCTGGTAGCGCTGCCCACCAATAAGGTAGTGCGCCTCCAGACGGCATACACCTCTTCCACTGATTGGCCAACGACCACGATCAGCGGCAAATCGCCGACTCGCGAAAAGGTGTAAAGACGCTCTTTGTTGTCCAGCGAGGACACACTGGTGAAGTGACCACTGCCTTCTTTCAGGAAGCGTTGGAAGTTAGCTTTCTGGCTGAAGTCCGCGCCCGTCATATCGTTGCCATCCAGCACTGGCTGTCGAGCGAGCAGAATGCCGTGGGTATTGATCAGGTTCACGTTGCTGTCCTTGCCGATACTCAGGTCTTTGAACAGCTCATTGAAATACAGCAGCCGCATCGCCCCCGAGGCGATGCCAAGAAATTCGCCTTCAGGTGAAGACACGCGGCGACTGAAGCTGATGCACCAGTCCGGGTCACCCAGGCGCATCTTGAACGGATCGCTGACCAGCAGGCCCAGCGATGGGTTATCCCGGTGCGCCGTGAAATGAGTGCGGTCAGCAAAGTTGCCGGCTCTGGGGACGAGCGAAGTAGAGTCAGCAAGAATGCTTCCATTCTTGTCCAATAGCAGCAAATCACCTTTATAGGGCGCAGCGGTGGAACGGTCGAACAGCATCAAATGACGCATCTGTGACGGGATGGCCATGATCCCCGGAAGCTGCCATGCGGCAATCATGCCCTGGATAGATGTGTCGTACAGCTCGGCATTGCGCTGCACGTCGGCATCGATCAACTGCACGATGTTGGACGCCGTGCGGGCGGCAAATTCTGTCGCGCTGTCGCGCTCGCGAAACAGCAGTGACGTGACGATCACAAGAATAGCGACCACCGCAAAGCTGCTGCCGAAAATCAGGATGACTTCGGGTCTGGACCACTTTCCTGGCGTTGCGTGCAATGTAAAGGTTGGGTTCATGACCGGAATTCTATGGAAATAAAATACGGAGAATAATTTAACGTACTGATTTAAAAGACAATAACTAGTTAGGTAAGGATTTTTTAACACCTGAGTAGAACGTATTTAACACCTTATATCTTAGCGGCGGTATCAGCGTGCTCTCTAATAATTGTTACACGTCTGACATGTCTTGATAGCGGGTACGATCAGACTTCAAGCTGAACGCACATCTTGTGCAGGGGGCGGGTCGGGATTCAGGTGGGTTAGCGAACGGGGGAAAAGCAATCGGTGGGCCCTAAGGTGCCCGACGTACAGCCGCTACGGCGCAAAATTGTACGCAAAAAAAAAGCCACTGAGTAGCAGTGGCTTTTAAAGAACGGTCGATCAAATGGGGCATTTGATCGACTGTCGAGGGAAACGTTATTACAGTCGATTAGCCCTTTTGAGCGTTATCGGAAGTACCGCTATCTACCGACTTTTCCAGAGATTGCTCGTTGTTCGGTGTCTTTGCGGTCATTTCTGCTCGGGTTTGGGCTTGTTCGACAGACGCCTGACGTGCGGCTTTCTGTGCAACAAAGGACTGCGATTCTTCTGCAGACGCCTGACCGGATAACAGGAACGAAGACAATACGAAAACGCTGGCAATACCCATACTGGTGGACATTTTTGAGACCTTCTTGCTAGGCAAGTGCTAATTAAGTGCGACAAAAATATAGGTCGGACCAAGTTCGAAAAAGAGGCATGTACTCAAAGGACTTTTGTCATTCTGGTAACAAAGTGCGGCACGAATTTTAACGTCTCAGCGGGGATAGCACGTTTGCGGGGGCAGGCACGCCTGCAATGAAGAGGGGAATGGTTCAGCGCGGAAGGTTGATGCCGAAAGTGTTGACGCCTTGCTGGCTGTGGACGAAAACGGTCCCGCCATGCATCAGGGCGATGGCTTTGACGATGGCCAGACCCAGCCCGTGGTTGGCGCCGCTGTTGCTGCGTGAGGCGTCGACGCGATAGAAGCGCTCAAAGAGCATGGGCAAGTGTTCGCTGGCTATTTCGGCGCCGGGATTGGCCACTCCGATGCTGACATGCTCGTCTTGGGCCCGGATCTCGACCCGGATCACTTGCCCTGGCTCGGTATGCTGCACAGCGTTGTGCAACAGGTTAATCAGCGCCCGTCGCAGGTGGGCTTTTTCGATACGAACGCTGGCGTCACCCTGAACCTCGACCCGCACGTGAGCGTCTTCGAGGATGAAGTCCAGGTAATCCAGGGCTGTGGCGACTTCTTTGGCCAGCGAGGTGGACGTCAATTCGGTGGCCTTGCTGCCTTGGTCGGCGCTGGCCAGAAACAGCATGTCGTTGATGATCGACCTCAATCGCTCAAGCTCTTCCAGGTTGGATTGCAACACTTCGAAGTAATGCTCGGCTGAGCGTCCACGGGTCAGCGCCACTTGAGTTTGACCGATCAGGTTGGTCAGCGGCGAGCGCAGTTCATGGGCGACATCGGCGTTGAATGATTCGAGCCTTGAGTAGGCTTGCTCGACTCGCTCCAGCGTCGAGTTGAATGAGCTGACGAATTGGTCCAGTTCAGGCGGTAGGGAGGACAGTTGCAGGCGGCCAGACAAACGTGGGGGCGCCAGTTTCCGGGCTTCCAGCGATAGGCTGACCAAGGGTTTCAAACCGATGCGTGCGACCCAGTAACCCAGCACTGACGCGAGCACGATGCCGGCGGCCGCGAGACCGATCAAGGCGATCAGCAGCGAGTGCTGGGTCTGCCAGAAGGTTTCGGTATCGATTGCAATCAAAAACCGTAGCGGTGGGCGTTGATCCTGTGCCGGGAACTGGCTGACCAGTACTTTGAACGGGAACTCATGGCCGGCCAGTGCCATGTCGCGCATGCCCGGCGGGCCCTTGGCGAACTGGCGTATCGCCGCATCCGGGCTACCAAACTCGTAGGCCGGGTTGTCGCTGACGACCCAGAATCGGATGCGCTTGTCTTCTTCGCTGAGTAGTTTGAGTTTGGCGCTGATCTTCGCCCAATGCTCGGGTGTGCCAAATCGGGTAACGGCGGATTCGAGCACGCTGTAGCGCGCTTCCACCTCGGCGGCGGGCAACTGGCCGAGGCCTTTTTCGACTTGCAGGTAAAGGGCCCAGCCGATCAGTAGAAACACCAGCATCGCGACCAGCGCAAACAGGCTGCTCAGGCGCAGGGCGATGGAATTAGTTGCCACTGCGGTTCTCCAGCACATAACCCATGCCGCGAATGGTATGCAGCAGCTTCTGCTCGAACGGCCCATCCAGTTTGGCGCGCAGGCGTTTGATCGCGACTTCGACGACGTTCGTATCGCTGTCGAAATTGATATCCCAGACCATCTCGGCAATCGAGGTTTTCGAGAGGATCTGACCCTGGCGGCGAGCCAGTACGCTGAGCAGGGAAAACTCCTTGGCGGTCAGGTCCAGGCGCATCCCTGCGCGTGTGGCCTTGCGGCTGATGAGGTCGATCCAGAGGTCGGCGATGCTGATCTGCACCGGCTCATGGCCGCTACTGCGTCGGGTCAAGGCTTGCAGGCGCGCGACCAGTTCGAGAAAAGAGAAGGGTTTGCCCAGGTAATCGTCCGCGCCTTCGCGTAAGCCGCGAATGCGGTCGTCGACGTTTTCGCGAGCGGTGAGCATGATCACCGGTGTCTGCTTTCTGGCACGCAGGGCGCGTAATACCCCGAAGCCGTCCAGGCCCGGCAGCATGACGTCGAGAATGATTACCGCGTAGTCACTTTCCAGCCCCAGGTGCAGGCCTTCGATACCATCGCGGGCCAGGTCCACGGTGTAGCCCTGTTCGGTCAAGCCCCGGTGCAGGTAGTCGGCGGTTTTCTCTTCATCTTCGATAATCAGCACGCGCATGGGGCGACACTCACTTGTCTATGACCAGAACTGCTGCGGGGTCAGGCGCAGAGTGTGGCGGGCGCCGATGGAACAGCCGTTCTAGCTGCATGTAGATCACCGGCGTGGTGAACAGGGTCAACGCTTGGCTGACGACTAACCCACCGACCACCGCAATCCCCAAAGGCTGGCGCAACTCCGCGCCGACCCCGTAACCGAGCATCAGCGGCAAAGCGCCGAGCAGGGCCGCGATCGTGGTCATGATAATCGGTCGGAAGCGCGTCAGGCAGGCTTCATAAATAGCATCTTGTGGGCTGAGCCCTCGATTGCGCTGGGCATCCAGGGCGAAATCGACCAACAGGATACCGTTTTTCTTGACGATACCGATCAGCAGCACGATGCCGATCAGCGCCATGATCGAGAAGTCCTGGCCCAGCAGCCAGAGCAGCAGCAGTGCGCCGATCCCCGCAGATGGCAGGGTCGAGATGATGGTCAGGGGATGGACGAAGCTTTCATACAGCACACCAAGGATGATGTACACCGCCACCAGCGCTGCCAGGACTAGCCACGGCTGGTTGGCCAACGAACTCTGGAACGCCTGCGCCGCCCCCTGGAACGAGCCGACGATTGCTGCCGGCATGGCGATGTCGCTCTTGGCCTTGTCGAGCATCAGCACTGCATCGCCCAACGCCACGCCGGGCGCGAGGTTGAAGGACAGGTTGGCGGCCGGGAACATGCCGTCATGGCTGATAGACAGGGGGCCAACGCTCGGTGGATCGACTTTGGCCAGGGCCGACAGCGGGACCATTTCGCCACTGAGCGGTGAGCGCAGATAGAAATAATTCAGGCTCTCGGCCTTGCCGCGTTGCTCGGTGTCGAGTTCCAGGATGACCTTGTACTGGTTGATGTCGGTCTGGTATTCGCTGATCTGCCGTTGGCCGAATGCATCGTAAAGTGCCTGATCGACGTCACTGGTGGTCAGGCCAAAGCGCGCCGCAGCGCTGCGGTCGATGCTGATGTGGGTGATGCTGCCACCCAGTTGCAGGTCGTTGGACAGGTCGCGGAAGGCTGGGTTTTCCCGGAGCTTTTCGGTCAGGCGCTGGGTCCAGGTATTGAGGAGTTGGCCGTCATTGCTCTTGAGCACGTACTGGTATTGGCTTCGACTCGGGCCGGAGCTGAGGTTGATGTCTTGCCCGGCGCGCAGGTACAAGACGATGCCCGGCACTGTTGCCAGTTTTGGTCGTATGCGGTCGATGAATTCGCTGACCGATACATCGCGATCACTGCGGTCTTTGAGGGCAATCCAGAAACGTCCGTTGGCGATGGTCTGGTTGCTGCCGGTCACCCCCACTGAATGGGAAAACGCCTGGACCGCCGGGTCTTCACTGACGATTTTGGCCATCGCTAAGTGTTTCTCGACCATGTCAGGGTAGGAAATGTCGGCGGCGGCTTCGCTGGTACCCAGCACGAAAGCGGTGTCCTGCACCGGGAAAAAGCCTTTGGGGATGACGATATAACCGGCGACTGCCAGAACCAGGGTCATGCCGAAAATCCCCATCATCACGCGCTGGTGAGCCAGTGCCTTGCGCAGGCCTCGTTCGTACAACGCCAATAAGCGCTCGCCGAAGCCCGGCTTGGCGTCGGGATCATGCTTGGGTGCGCGCATGAACAGGGCGGCGAGGGTGGGTGCCAGGGTCAGGGAGACCACTACCGAAATCAGAATGGTCGCGGTGGCGGTGAGGGCGAACTCCTTGAACAGCCGCCCGACCACGCCGCCCATGAACAGCAGCGGGATGAACGCGGCCACCAGCGAGAAACTGATCGAAACCACGGTGAAGCCGATTTCCCCGGCACCCTTGATCGCGGCTTCGCGCATGCCGTCGCCTGCTTCGAGGTGGCGGTGAATATTCTCGACCACCACAATCGCATCGTCGACCACGAACCCCACGGCCACGACAATCGCCACCAGTGTCAGGTTGTTCAGGCTGAAACCGAACAGGTACATCATCGCGAAACTGGCGACCAACGACACGCCCAGCACACTGCTGACGATCAGGGTTGCCGATAACTGGCGCAGGAACAGGGCCATGACCGCGACGACCAACAGCACGGCGATCAGTAGAGTCATTTCCACTTCATGTAATGACGCACGAATGGTTTTGGTCCGGTCGTTGAGCACTGACACTTCCACCGACGCCGGCAGCATTTCCTGTAGGCGAGGTAACTCGCGCTGGATGCGATCCACGGTCTCGACGATGTTCGCCCCCGGCTGACGGAAGACCACCAGGTTGACCCCTTGTTGATCGCCGGACCAGGCTTTGACGTAAGCGTTCTCCGCACCGTTGATCACCGTTGCGACATCTTTGAGATGAACCGGCGCGCCGTCTTTGTAGGACACAATGAGCTGCGCGTAATCCTCGGGTTGGAACAGTTGATCGTTAGCGGAGAGTGTCGAGACATTGTCCTTGCCATACAGCGCGCCTTTGGCCAGGTTCAAGCTGGTTTGTTGCAGTGCCACGCGCACGTCGGCCAGGGTCAGCCTCAAGGCCGCGAGTTTCTCCGGTGCGGCCTGAACCCGGATTGCAGGGCGTTGTTGCCCGGTGATGTTGACCAGACCGACACCGTCGATCTGGCTGAGCTGGCGCGCGAGCAGGGATTCGGTGATGTCACTGAGTTCGGTGCCGGGCATCAGGTTTGAGCTGACGCTGAGGATCAGCACCGGGCTGTCAGCCGGGTTGACCTTGCGCCAGGTCGGCAAGTTGGGCATGTCAGCGGGCAGCCTGCCCGCAGCGGTGTTGATGGCCGCCTGGACTTCCTGGGCGGCGGTGTCGATGCTTTTGCTGAGAGTGAATTGCAGCGTCAGATTGGTCGAACCCAATGCGCTGCTGGAGGTCATTTGTGTCATGCCGGGGATTGCGCTGAACTGCACCTCCAGCGGGGTCGCGACCGAGGAGGCCATGGTTTCCGGGCTGGCGCCTGGCAGGGAGGCGGTGACTTGGATAGTCGGGAACTCAGCCTCTGGCAACGGCGCGACAGGCAGGCGTGGGAAGGCGATCAGGCCCAGCAACACCGCTGCAAACGTCAGCAGCAAGGTGGCGACCGGATGATCAATGCACCACGCCGATACCGACCCCCGGCCTTTCATCGTGCGGTCTCCATCGCAGTGTCCTGTCCGACGATGGACGGTGCGGTGATTACGTCGACGTGCGCCCCGGGTTTAAGCCGGGACTGGCCGTCGCTGACCAGTACATCACCGACGTCAGGGCCTTTGATCAGGGTCAGATCGCTGTCTTGATACACCACTTGCACCGGCACCACTTCCACCTTATTGCCCTTGACGCGGTAGGCGAAGTGCTGATCGACGCCGCGTTGGACCACTTGTGGCGGCACTTTCAAGGCATCCCGGTCAATGGCCGTCTGGATTTTTATGGTCACCAGCTGGCCGGGCCAGAGTTTCTCCGTGGGGTTGCTGAATTCGGCTTTGGCGCGAATGGTGCCGGTGTTGGCGGCCACCTGATTATCGATCAGGGTCAATTTACCCTCGCCCAACAACGTGCCGTTATCGGTATTGCCGATGTAGGCTTGAACGGCTGCTGGCGTGCTCCCGTGGACCAGCGCCTGCAAGGTTGAGAGCATCTGTTGCGGCAAAGAAAACTCGACGGCAATCGGGTCGATCTGGGTCACGGAGAACAGACCTTGAGCGTCGCTGACGCGCAGGAAGTTGCCTTCATCGACGTTGCGGATACCGACGCGGCCGGTCACCGGTGAGCGTATCTGCGTGTAGGACAACTGCACTTGGGCGGCCTCGATAGACGCCTGATTGCCCAACGCAGTGGCCTGAAGCTGATGGACCAGTGCTTGTTGCTGGTCGAACGTCTGCTTGGAAATACCGTTGTCCGTCGTCAGCAAGCGATAGCGTTTCAGATCGATTTGGGCGACGTCCAGTTGCGCCTGGCTTTGTCCCAGCTGAGCCTGGGCCTGAGCCAGCATCGCACGAATCGAACGGTCATCGATGGTCGCCAGCAGGTCGCCGGCTTTGACTTGCTGGCCTTCCTTGACCAGCAGCCTGGTCAGGATGCCATCGACTTGGGGACGAACGATGACACTGTGCAGCGAAAGCACGGAACCGATGCCGGTGACATAGCGCGGTACATCCTCCTTGATCACGCTGATGACCCGGACTGGAATCGCAGTCGGCGCCGACACTTTTGCGGGGGCAGGACGGGTCAGGCTCCAACTGGTGAGCGCGATGAGCACAACGATGGCGCTGGCGGCGATTGCGGTTCGGGTCTGTTTACGCATGCAGGGAAGGCGCCGGGCAAGTCAAAGGGAAGGACAGGGATGAGAGGAGGTACCTCGTGAGGGCTTTCGTCATCTTCAGTGTCAGCCCCTTCTTTATAGCCTGCCAACCCGGTCAGCAAAATGACGGCTAACTGACAGAATGGACAGCTAGCGCCGTAGGCCGGCTTAGCCTCTCAGTTCGGCGCGTGCGGGCGGTCTATTAAAGAAAAAACGAAGGTTGACGATAATAAAGAAAAGGCATCAGGTGCATGTTTGATATGATCGGCTGAAAGGTTGGTGAAAGATAGCCAGGGAAAGTTCTTACTTGTCGTTTTGAATTTTCGGGTGAACCCCTTTTTTCAGCGTTGTTTGTTGAGGTGAGACGCCGCACGGAGTACTGCAATGAACGGCAACTCGGTCAGTGGTGTATTGTTTTCGATCGTGGTGTTCACCTTCAGCGTCGTGGCATCAGCCAACGGTGGCGTTATTCATTTCAACGGGCAGGTGGTCAATACGGGATGTGCCGTTCAGACACGGTCTGACAGCTCCTATTTTAAAGCCTCGCAGCAGATTCAGGTCTCATCGGAAATCACCCTTGCCGTGGACACGTATCGGAATGCCTGCAGCGCTGATGTCATTCCTTTCAGTGCCGTGTTTACGGTACTTTCTTCCTCGGAAGCGGCGAGTGGTACAGGGGGGGCTCCGGACAAGAAGTCCAGGGCGGGGGTGGTTACGTTGACCTATCAGTAGTGTCAATACAGTCACTGTATCGATACTGTGTAAACCCTAACTGTGCTGACACTTTGCTTTTGCTGTTTTCGATGAAAGCCCCTGTTTCCGGGTGCCGATCACTAATAAGGAATATTCCCGCAGAAAGTACCTACTTGTCCTGTTGCCAAATCCATATGCGTAATATGTTTATCCTGACATTCAACAATGCTTCGTATCGTTATAGTTCTTTTCGTCCAATGATGGGCATATACGAACGAACGCAAGGAATGTCGTTAGCATGAAAAAAATCTCTCTCACATTGGCTGTACTGGGTGCAATGGGTTTAGGTGCGGTCGGTACCGCCAATGCTGCAAATAACGGGAAGTTGGTGTTCAACGGCACGCTGACCAACATTTCTTGTAACGTCGGGCCGGGCGCCGGGGTCGGTGCCGGCCCTAATGGAGATATCAACGTCGATTTGGGCAACGTTTCATTCTCTGATATAGGCTCATCGAGCGCGAGCAAGCTGGAAACCGCTACACCTGTCCAGCTGCTGGTCAATTGCAGCGCTGGCGTCGATCAATACAACACCGTGAAAATGCGCTTCGTCGCACGCTCCGGCAGCGGCCTGGATAACAATGACCCCAAGCTGTTGCGTACTACGGGTGCCGCAGACGGTGTCGGTATCGGCCTGCTCAACGCCCAATCCCAGATCATGGACTTGAGTGGCACCGAGACGATCGACAAACCGCTGATCAAGGATGGCGCGGGTGGCGCGACAGCCGAGTTGAATTTTGGCGCGGTCTACGTGCTTAACGGCACGCCGACCAACCCGGGCAACGCCGATGGATTCATGCCTTTCGTGCTGGACTACGAGTAAAACCGCTGACGGGGTGAGCTGCAGTCGCCCCGTCGCACCTCAGCTCAAGGTGAATGCCATCATGTTTTCTCCCTCCATTCGTTATGCCTGCCTTTCGCTGGTAATGATCCTGAGCGCAGGTGCCCAGGCAGGCATCGTGCTCAATACCACTCGTGTTATTTATCCGGCAAAAGACAAAGAGGTCAGTTTCGGCGTACACAACAGCGGCGGCGGAGAAATTCTCCTGCAGTCCTGGCTTGAGTCTGACGCCGGGGGCACTGTCGATTTGCCGTTTGTGATTATCCCGGCCCTGGCTCGCATGCCGGGCGACGGCAAGCAACTGCTGCGCATCATGTATGCCGGCGTGGACATGCCGATGGACCGCGAGTCGGTGTTTTGGCTCAACGTGCAGGAAATTCCTCAGGCCGCGGCAAAGAACGCTTTGCAGATCGCGATCCGCCAGCGCATCAAGGTGTTTTTTCGGCCTCAGGGGTTGGAGGTGGAGCCAGCCCAGGCGCCGGAAAAACTTCAATGGCGTCTGCTGGAGGATGACGTGTTGCAGGTGAGCAATCCTGGACCCTATTACGTGTCCATGGTCAGGATTGAGGTTCGGGACGGTACAACTCACGTGATGAAAAAGGACAGCCAGATGCTGGCGCCGAATCAATCCTTGAACGTGCCGCTTGTCAGGCGGGCAAGCGGTCGTCCCTTGAGCCTGAGTTTTATCAGCATCAATGACTTCGGTGGGCAGGTGCCCTATAGGGCCACGCTGACCGCGCGCGAGTCGATCAACGCGGTCAAGGTCGCCAAGACCGATACCGGCGTCAGGTAACGACTCCTCCAGAATTTTTTATTCATCGAGCAATCCGAGTGACGGCCTCTGCGTTGACTCGGCAGTTTTGCGCCTGCGCGAAAGGATTCTCCGGTGCGACTGTACTCCAAGGATTGAGTGATAACAGCAAATGGAACGGCTCAACCGAAGTACCCAGGGATTTTTTTCAGGTGATCTCCTGCGCACCAATAAAAGCCTCCCGAGGTTTTATGTGCGCGCATCGTTCAGGCTCAGTACGCTCGCCATGGGTGTTGGTATGGCGTTGTCGATGCAGGCCATGGCGGCGCCAGATCAATCCGGCGACGCCGCAAAGGGTTCCCCAGTGGAATTCAATACGGCCTTTATCCAGGGCACCGATGAACCCGCCGACCTCAAGGAATTTTTGCGGGGCAACAGTGTTTTGCCAGGCGTCTACCGGGTGGATGTGTACGTCAACCGGGTCCTGAGTGGACGCAATGATGTCAGGTTTACCCAAAATACGGCCTCAGGCTTGATCGAACCCTGCCTGACGTTGGAGATGCTCCGGGCATTTGGACTGGACATGGAGCGCTTGCACAACGACGCAAGCCTGGCGGTTGATTTGCAACCGAGTGCTTGTTTTGACCTGGCGGCACAGGTCGAATTTGCTCGGGTCGACTACCAGCCCAATAGCCTGCGCCTGAATGTCAGCGTGCCGCAGACCGCCATGGCCCGTAGTGCTCGAGGTTACGTGTCACCCGAACTCTGGACTGAAGGCGAGACCGCCGCCTTCATCAATTACAGCTTCAACGGCGCCCGTCGGCACAATCAGCAAGAACGCACGGATCAGTATTACCTGGGCCTGCGAAATGGCCTGAACCTGGGCGCCTGGCGCCTGCGCAACGAGTCGTCGCTGACCTACGGCGGCAATCAGCCTTATCGCTTCAGCAGCAACCGCACGTTCGCCCAACGTGACCTGACGCGGCTCAAGGGGCAACTGACACTCGGTGAGATCTACTCAAACTCGCTGATTTTTGACAGTGTGCGGTTCAGCGGCGCCGAAATCGCCTCCGATGACGGCATGCTGCCTGACAGCGAGCGGGTCTACGCTCCGACGATTCGCGGTATTGCCGAGACCAATGCCACGGTTGAAGTTCGCCAGAACGGCTTTCTGCTGTACAGCAGCAACGTTTCTCCGGGGCCGTTCGAGATTACCGATATCTACCCCAGTGGCTCCAATGGAGATCTGTTGGTCACGGTGGTGGAGGCGGATGGGCGCACGCGCACCTTTACGCAGGCATTTACCTCGTTGCCGATCATGGTGCCCAACGGTGCGTTCCGCTACAGCCTCGCCGCCGGTCGATACGACAGCAATGCCGATCAACAGTCCTCGCCGACATTCACCAGTGGCACCCTGGTTTATGGTCTATCCGAACGGTTGACCGGGTTCGGTGGACTGCAATGGGCCGAGGATTATCAGGCGGCGAATGTCGGGGCGGGGGTCAACACCGGCTTGGGGGCTTTTTCGGCCGACGTGACGCAGTCGATCAGCCAGGCGCGTGTGAGCAAGACTAGCCAGGGCCAAAGCGTGCGGTTGCGCTATGCCAACACCCTCGATGTGACGAACACCACCTTAGCCGTCGCGGGTTATCGCTATTCCACCGAGCAATACCGCACGCTGCAGGAGCACGTAGAGGAACTCGATGGGCGCATCGCTCGAACGGTCACCGGCCGGGCAAAGGATCGGGTAGAGCTCAATGTCACGCAGTCGCTGCCGGAGCAATCCGGTTCGTTGAGCCTGACCGCCAGCGATCAGCGTTACTGGAACCTGCCGGGTAAAACTCGTCAGTTGTACCTGTCCTACAACAGCGCATGGAAAACTGTCAGTTACAGTCTGTCGATCGAGCGTAACCAGCAATTGGACGGTGACGGGCAGGCCAACACCGATCATCGGCTTTCCCTGAGCCTGACAGTACCGTTGGGCTCAAGCTCAAGCGCGTCCCGGACATCGTTCAATCTGGTGCGCGACAGCCAAGGAGACTACAACGCCCAGGCCGGTCTCAGCGGCCAGGTGCTGGACAATCGAAATGCTTTTTATTCGCTACAGAGCGGGCGCGACAGCGGCTCCGGCACTTTCGGATCCGGCAAACTTAACACCACCACGCCCTACGGTCGCTTTGAGGCCGGGTACAGCCAGGGTCGCGATTACGATGCTTTTAGCGTGGGTGCATCAGGGTCGCTGGTTGCTCACGGCGGCGGGGTGAACTTCGGACAGCCTTTGGGTGAAACCTTCGCCCTGGTCGAGGTGCCAAACGTCAGCGGTGCAAAACTGACCAACTACAGCAACGTCGAGACTTCGGACAACGGTTACGCGGTGTTGCCTTACGCCCAGCCTTACCGAACCAATTGGGTCAGTCTGGACACTCGCCAGTTGGGGGCGGACGTCGAGGTGGATAACGCAATCGTCCAGGTGGTGCCACGTCGCGGCGCCGTGAGTGTCGTGCACTTTGCCGCGTCGATCGGTCGCCGTGTGCAATTCGAACTGGTGCGCACTGATGGCAGTAAGGTGCCGTTGGGCGCTAGCGTAGAGGACGAGCACGGCAAGTCTTTGGCGGTGGTCGACCCCACCAGTCGCGCGTTGGTGTTGACCGGTCAAGATCAAGGCGTACTGCGAGTGAAGTGGTCCGATCAAGGCTGCCGGGTGCCCTATAGCCTGCCGCCAAAGGACCCGTTACGTGCCTATGAACGACTGAAGGTGACCTGCCAATGAGTCTGTCGAAACGACTCGGTCAGAGGCTGATCAGCCTTATGTTGCTACTGATGGGGGTCGCCAGTGCCAGCGTGCAGGCTGCGGTGTCCCTTACCGGAACGCGGTTGATCTTTGACGGGGCTTTTCGCGAAGTCAGTATCGAAGTGATCAACCGGAGCCCTCGCGAGGTGCTGCTCCAGGCGTGGTTGAGCAGCGCCGCGAATGAGGGCGATGGCGTGCCTGATGATCTGCCGTTTGCCCTGACGCCTCACCTGTCACAACTGCCTGTTAACGGCAAACAGGCGCTACGCATCTTGTATGAAGGCGTCGGTATGCCGCAGGGGCGGGAGTCGCTGTTGCACCTGTACGTGATGGAAATCCCTCGGCGCGCAGAAGGTGAGAACCCACTGAGCATTGCCATTCGCCAGCGCATCAACGTGTTTTATCGCCCGCCAGGTTTGCCCGGTGATCCGGCTGATAGCGCCCAGGAATTGCTCTGGCAGCTGACCCGCGATGCGAACGGCAGGATGTCGTTGCAGGTCAGCAATCGGTCTGCTTTCCACGCCTCACTGCAGGACCTGCAGCTCGAGGGCCGCGCTGGAAAACATGACGTCAGCGACTACCTGTTGCTGCTGCCGGGGACCACCCGAATCTTACCCCTGAGCGCCGCCGAGCCCGCTGACAGCCAATGGCAATACATGTCCTTCAAGGCCCTTACTGATTATGGCGGCCAGCGCAGTTACCGCGCCGAAATTGACGGACGTTTACCGTTCAAGGCCAGGTTGCTGCCAGGCATTACCCACTTAAAAGGCTTACAACCATGATCGATATTCGCTGGATTCGATGTCTACTGCTGGTACTGCTACTGGCCCCGGCGACGTGTTTTGCCTTGGTCTGCAAGGAGCAGGGTGCAGGCGCTGCGGTGATCAATGGCGATCTGGGCAGCACTGTTGCCATTCCTGCCGCGTCGCCCGAGGGAACAATCGTCTGGCGCTCGGATCGGTTCAATGCTCAGGTCGAATGCTTCAAGGACGGTCTGCAAGAGCAGCAGGAGGAAGTGTTCATTTATCTGAACCCGGATAACGTGCCGATTGGCCAAGGTATTCGCGCGGGTTTGACCGTCGACGGTATCGATTATCTGCAGAACAGCGGCCGGATAGGCACAGGCCAGAGTCTGCCTGTTTGTCATGAAAGTGACGCGAATATGGCTGCATGTCCGCGCATCACCTTCAATCTGGTGTTCTCGGTGTTCGTGCAAAAGTTCGGTCCGACGCCACCGTCGGGGGTGGCCAGTCATCTGCTGGACTATCGGATGTTCCAACTCGACAGTGCGGCAGGCTTGAACCCGTTGCCCGGCTACAGCCTGAGCTACGTCATCAATAACCTGACCGGCCTGCGTTTCATTGCCTGCGATGCCGAGCTGCAGGTCACCCCGGAGACCGTCGAGTTTGGCTCGATAGGGATTAAGGAGGTAGCGGTGGGGCGGGTCATTGATCGACGTCCGTTTTCACTGGTGACCAGCCGCACCTGTGACACTCCGTTCAGCCTCGATGCGCGATTCAAGCCGGTGTCAGGTGTGCTGTCTGGCGATTTACTGATTCCCACGGCCAACGACGGCGTCGGTATCCGCATCATCAATGGCCGCGATGGCGCGACGTTGCCTTACAACCAGTCCTTCCATCTGGCGGATCTGCTCGGGACGAGTCAGTCGGCGAAGGCCGATTTCGAGGCCGAACTGGTCTGGCAAAGCCAAACACCCAAAGCAGGCGCCTTCGAGGCCGAAGTCATCATTGATCTGTTTTACAAATAGCAGGCGATAGGAGGTGAGTGGTGATGGCGGCAGGCCGCCTGTGATTCAGGTATGCTGCCGGGCCTTGGGCGACTGCCCATTTTCGCCAGATGACTGACTCGATACTTTTGGAGCTTCCATGACTACCCCCGAACACACGCCAGCTCCTGAAGCCGTCGTCACCGAAGAGGTGACAGTCGTCGAGCCGGGTGCTGAAACCACCGATAAAAAAGCCGCCATTCCTGCGTTCAGCTTTCCATTCAAACCGGGCGAGTTGTTGCAGGCCAAGACCCAAGACTCGCTGTATTACAAGAAGTCGGGCAAAGCCAGTCATAACAAAGTCCCCGGTGTCGCGCCTCACGGCACACGCAAGACCATGGGCAAACGCTGATTTTCAGGCCTGCCCAGCCTCGCCGGGCGTTATGCAAAAGAAATGAAGGCATAGTCCAGCGGATCGGCGCTCACCACCTGAGCGCCGGCCTGTTGCAGCGTATTGGCAATCTCCGCGCCCGATACGTGAAAACCCCAACCCGGTTCGACGGACAGCGCAGGTAACGTGCCGCTGTCGGCGATCTGTTGCGTGGCGGCCGCAAAGGCCTGCATGTCCGGCAGGTACGCGGTAAAACCGTCACCTTTGAGGGCGGTGGTGCGGATCCCCAGCAGTTTACAGATAGCATCTTTGGCGGCGACCTCATCGCGATCCGCCTGGCGCGATTGTTCGATCAGTGCCGTCAGTTGGGTATCGACCAGGTTGCCACCGACGATCAAGTCCGGCCCGTGCTCCCATGCATTCGGCGGACAACCTTTTGCTTCAGGTCGCAGGGGGATGTGCGGGTTGATCTCCATCGGGTAAATCCGACAGACCAAGGGACGTCGTTCATAGATACGGCACAGGTTTTCTGCGTCAAGATTCCGACAAGGCCCGACGTTATAAGCCGCGAAGGTAATGGCGACATACACCTGCGCTGTGCCGCTGGGCACCCGGCATGAACGACGTTGGGCATGCGTGCGTTGCAACTCAGGCACGCCATAACCGTCTTCGAGGAAACCCTCTACGAGGATGATCACCGCGCCGCCGTCAGCCGCCCATTGGCTCGCCTCGGACAGCGTCAGGGGAACGTGATGATCGGTGCAACACTTGCCACAACCTACGCATGAAAACGGTGTGTTCATTGACGTAAAAGACCAGAAAAGACGCGCGTTGACGGTGACAATTTGCAGGCGCGGTCACCGCCGGGGACAAGTGTCGAAGCAAATTGTGCGCCACTGCCAAGCGTCTATTTTTTCGGCAACGTGGTCATTTCATCCCACTCGGTCACGGTGGCTTTTTGGGTTTGACGTTGGTACAGGCACAGCTCGGTGCCGGTTTTGTTCTTCATGTGCGCCTGCGGGTAGCGGCCTTTGAGCAGGAGTGCGCTGTACCCGACGCGGTCATCGAACAAGGCTGCGGTGCCGGCCGGTTTTACCTCTTTAAGCTGACTGGCGTTTATGCAACTGGCGATGACGGCTTTGTCCAGGTCGCTCCAGGCCTGGCTGCTGGACGCATTGGCATGGGTTGCAGCAACCGCAAGGGCAATGCACAGCGCAGTGGATGCTTTCATATCAGGCTTCTTCCGAGTGGTGCTTCCAAAGGTCGGATTATGGCAGACGCCGTTGCGAGGCGGCCTTAGTCGACAGTAAAGCGCTGGACGTAACGCATACCTGATGTTTCATACAGGCGCCGAGCGTCATGGTTATTGTCCATCACCTTGAGGTCGACGCACGCTTCACCCCGCACGCGGAAAGCCTCGAATGCATGGTTCAGCAGGGCACGTGCGAAGCCTTGGCGGCGGGCGCGTGGATCCACCACCAGATCTTTGATAAAGGCACTGGTCCAGCACTGTACAACGCCTACTACACCGTATTCATCAGCAGCGATAAAACACAGTGACGGGTCGAACTCGGGGTCGGTGGCGAACGCTTTGTGCCAGTCCTCATAGTCCGGCACGCTGCCTTCGCCTTGCTGGTAACCGAGTACCAATAATGCGTGCACTTGTGGCGCGAGTTCAGGGCTGAACTCGAGAAGGCTAAGTGCGGCAGGCCATGCTGTGGGGGCGATGGTCTGAAGCAGATCGCGGCGCATCAGCCAGCACCAAGCCGTCGAATCCTCTGGCTGGGGGGTCTGTATTAAATGCCCTGGGCCTCGACCGTACGGGCTGCCTGAATCAAACATTTGGTCAACTCGGGTGAAGAGAATTTAGTCAGCACGGCATTTGCTCCTGCAGCCTTGGCTTTTTCGCTGTTCATCTTGCTGTCCAGAGAGGTGTGCAGCAGGACGTACAGGTCCTTGAAGTCAGGTGTTTCACGCAGGGTACGGGTAAAGGCATAGCCGTCCATTTCCGACATTTCAATGTCGGATACCACTACGTTGATCTGCTCCTCCGTGCCTTGCAGTTCGAGCAGGCGGTCGATGGCTTCTTTGGCGCTACGGGCGGTGTGGCAATGAATGCCAAGATTGCGCAGGGTGATCAGCGATTGCTGCAAGGCGACCTGGCTGTCATCGACCACGAGGATCTTGGCTTTGGCCAGTACCTGGGCGTCTTCTTCGCTCAGGTGCGCAGGCTCGTCGGCGATGATCCTCGCCGGGGCGATGCCGTGGATGACTTTTTCGATATCCAGCACCTGTACCAGCACGCCGTCGACCTGAGTCACACCCGTGATAAATGACCTGTTACCAGAGGCGAAGGGTGGAGGTCGGATGTCCGTGGTCAGGCAATGCACGATCTTACTCACTGCCTGCACGTGCAGGCCCTGTTTGGAACGGCTGACATCCGTGACGATCAAGCAGCCACCCGAAGGGTCGAGCAGCGGTTGTTCACCAATGGCCCGACTCAGGTCGATCACCGACAACGATGCGCCGCGCAGGACGGCGATACCTTTGACGTGAGGATGGGATTCGGGCAAGCGGGTCAGGGCAGGGCAGGGGATGATCTCGCTGACCTTGAGCAAGTTGATGGCCATCAGCTTGCCGCTGCGCAACGTAAACAGCAGGAGTGACAGGGAGTCAGCGCGGGCATTATTTGAGGACATATCAACCTTCTGAAAATTAAAGGCGTCGCTACAAGAGTGGCAAACAGCTTTCGATGCCGGGTTATCGACTTGCAAAGGTTTCGCTTTAGGGTATTTGTGCCTCAGGGCAGTAAACAGTCAAGCCGATCAATGATGCTGTCGGCAAAATCAGCGCAAGGCAGCGTTGTGTTTTGGTAGTCATAAGGACGCAAAGGAGTCTTATTGACTATTATTTATCATGTGTCATTTTGACTTAATATTTTCAAGCTATTGATTTTTATTATAAAAATAGCTGGCACGAATCCTGATGTGTAAGCGGCAATTAGCTAGAAGCCTTGCGGCTCAGGAGTCCAATCGTGTTGAACGCTCAAGATCGTGCCATCGTCAAATCCACCGTGCCCCTGCTTGAAAGCGGTGGAGAAGCGCTGACCACTCATTTCTACAAAATGATGCTCGAGGAATACCCAGAGGTGCGCCCGCTGTTTAACCAGGCGCATCAGGCCAGCGGTGATCAGCCCCGCGCGCTGGCCAACGGTGTACTGATGTACGCACGGCACATCGACGAACTGGAGCAGTTGGGCGATCTGGTGGCGAAAATCATCAACAAGCACGTCGCTCTGCAAATCCTGCCTGAGCATTACCCTATCGTCGGCTCCTGCCTGATCCGCGCCATCGCCGAAGTGCTGGGACGCGACATTGCCACTGACGAAGTATTGCAAGCCTGGACCCATGCGTATCAGCAACTGGCCGATATTCTGATCGGTGCCGAGGGCGCGATCTACGACGAAAAAGCCGAAGCCGTTGGCGGCTGGCGCGGTGCGCGTGAGTTCAAGCTGGTAAACCGGGTGGATGAAAGTGCCGAGATCACTTCTTTCTATCTGCAACCTGCGGATGATGGGCCGATTCTCGGGTTTACCGCGGGTCAATACATTGGTTTGCAGTTGTTCATCGGTGGCGAAGAAATGCGCCGCAACTATTCGCTCTCGGCAGTGGCCGGCGGCAACCAATACCGCATCAGCGTCAAGCGCGAACCCAATGGCGTGGTGTCCAACTACCTGCATGACCAACTGCAGATTGGCGATAGCCTCCAGTTGTTCACACCGTCGGGCGAGTTCACCCTGACTGAGAGCCAAAAGCCGCTGGTGCTGATCAGCGGCGGCGTTGGCATCACGCCGACATTGGCGATGCTTGAGACCGCGCTGGAAACCTCGCGTCCCGTGCACTTTATCCATTGCGCGCGTAATGGCGCGGTGCATGCGTTTCGCGATTGGGTCGATGGTCTGGCCGGTCGTCACCCGCAGCTCAAGCACTTCTATTGCTACGCCGAAGACGATGGCGTGAGCCCTGCGGCGGATGCGGTTGGCCTGCTTGATCAGCAGCAGCTGGAACAGTGGTTGCCCGAAGATCGGGATCTGGATGCCTACTTCCTGGGTCCAAAAGGGTTTATGGCAGTGGTCAAACGCCAGCTGAAAGCAGCCGGCGTACCCGAGAAGCAAAGTCGCTACGAGTTCTTTGGCCCGGCTTCCGTGCTCGAATAAACCCGGCGCGATAAAAAATGCCGTCAGCCTCTGTCAGGGGCTGGCGGCATTTTTTTGTCCGCGCTTCGCAGGGTCTATTCGGTCCGCATGACATGCAGCATTCGAGAATAAATTCCCTGCCCAAGGTCCCATATTCATATTTGCGGAGGTATTCACACGACCTTCACAGGCCTTTTGCAGATCCCTGTCGGAATTTATTCGCGAATGTTTCGATAGGGCATGCCTGACACCCCGGAAATTTAAGGCTTATGTGGCCGCGATATGCTTTCGCGGGGCTGCATTTTCAGCAGACGGCCGAGCGTGCGTTGGAACTCAAAGTTCAGGCGAACACTATAAACTCCACACAATGGATGATGGGATTACAGATCCAAGGTGAGCCAAGGGCCCATACACCTTGAAACACAGGGGAGCATTTTATTGTTCATCGCCCTGTCTTCGGTGCTTAGTACTTCGTCGCGGTGGTGTGGCACTCCATCCAGTACCGTTATGACGCATGCTCCGCAGACTCCAGCCTCACAGGATGTTTCAATCTCGATAGCGTTCTCAAATAGAATATCCGTAATCGACTTGTTGGAGGGGACTATCAACGTAATACCTGTACGAGCGAGAACGACTTCGAATGACTCGTTGTTAAGCAAGGGTTCGTCGAAGCAGGCGAAAAATATTCATAATGGATGTGGGATGGAGGTAGGCACTGACTAGCTAATAACTTCACGGACGCCATAAAGGGCGCAGGGCCGCAAAAGTACACGTGTGGAGTATCAGAGGTGGCGAGAAGTATATCCTGCAGCGCTAAAAGCGTCGCGGAAGGATTAAGTCCAAAATAGAAGTGGACTTGTGACGAAAAATTGCAATTTTTCAGCCTGGCCGCATACGCGGCGGCCCCCGGTGATCGAGCAAAATAGTGGAGTTCGAATATCTTGCTCGATTGATGCAGGCTATGACACATTGCGAGCAGTGGCGTTACTCCGATCCCGGCCGCGATTAATACAACGCGCTCTGCAGTTTCATCAATAGAGAAATGGTTGAGCGGCTGGCTTATCTTGATTGAATTTCCGACATGCAGGTTCGCATGCAATCGAGCCGAGCCGCCGCGGGATACCGGATCTCGCTTAACGGCGAT
Organism: Pseudomonas sp. 10C3; assembly: GCF_036346185.1. Classification (NCBI taxonomy): domain Bacteria; kingdom Pseudomonadati; phylum Pseudomonadota; class Gammaproteobacteria; order Pseudomonadales; family Pseudomonadaceae; genus Pseudomonas; species Pseudomonas sp. 10C3. The sequence goes on from NZ_JASJVE010000004.1 coordinate 48,505, forward strand.
TTCATAAACGCCTTCTTCACCAGGGTCATTGCACAATGAGTATTTGCGGATGAGTCCATCGCAAATATACACGTCGACATGTGCGCCTGCTTCGAAACGAGGCAGGGATAATGAAGTTTCCTCTGCCACAAGGCGCCAGGACACCACGTCGCTCGCTTCATCTTGGCGGGATATTACACGCACCGACATAGTAGACTGAGTCATATTTATTACCTTGAGATTAAAGAAACCCTATTAATTTCCACCAAAGTGCGTTGGCAGGGATAACAAACACGAGTCCAAAGAATCCCGTCAAGAGACAGTATCTAAGAGCGTCCGCGCGGTGTATCCGTGATATATCGATACCAAAAGCCACGGGGGGCGACTGGTAGGGAAGAAGTGTTGTGGAATAGCCCATCACCTGAGAGAGCATTCCCATTTTCAAAATGGCACTGTCATGTAGAATGGAACTTGCCATTGGAACAAATAAGGCAGGTGCGGCATTTGATGTTACCAGTGAGCTAAGTAGTACCGACAATCCCGTCATAAATGTATAGGCCAGCATTGGGTCTTTCAGAGACACGTTCGTAATGATTTCTGGAGGCGAGCTATCGAGATGTCCAACCAATGCTGCCAAGCCAATAACAGCCGCAATGAACCATAGCAAATCTATTTTTAATGTCGTTATGAATTTATCTAGTTTTTCAGAAGTAGATGTCAAAAAGTAAACAATGACAAACCCAAGTCCAATCCAGCCCGGAGCGATATGATGCATCGCGTCGGTAAACCACAAAAAAAGCATCAAAGAAATCAAGCCCAGAGTGCATTTCTCTTCTCCGGACCAGGGACTCAGCGGGGCGAACCGGTCGATTACCTCTATTCTGTCATGGAAGAAAAAATATGAGACTGCAATTAGTACGCCTCCACGGATCAATACGCCAGCCGGAAAGAAATAGAATAGATACTCGGAATAACCAAGCGTTATATCTTCTGTCTCTTCCAGCGTACCTGCCATAATCAAGTTTGGTAAGTTTGCGGGCAAAACAGCTGCAGCGAGCGCATATGAACCTACGACGACTAGCAATAAAATGCCACTTCGCCCTTTACGGCTCTTATCAAGACCGGCTGCGTCACAATAACCTAGGGCGAGAGGAACTAAGATTGCGATTCGACCGAACGTCGACGGCATCACCAAGGACAAAATGAATGCCACAGTAGCAAAAACAAACAGAGCCCGCAGGTAAGAACCGCCAATTGTTTGCGCCAACAGTATCCCTATTCGTTGACTCAATCCGCTTTCTTTTAATGCGAATCCTATTACCATACCGCTGAATACTAGCCAGAAGGCACTTGAAGCAAAGCCGGAGAAGATTTCTGACGTCGGCACCTCAGTCATCGTGACGGCCATGAGGAAAAACAAAAGTGACACCAAGAAACCGGGAATAATAGATGTCGCCCATAATAGAATGCTCACAAATACGATGCCTATAATGCGCGCATTCATTGCATTCATTTGCCCAGACAAGACCAACGATAATAAGACCGCGACGCCTCCACTTAATCCCAGCATTGTCGTAAAGCCTTTCTTCGTCATACCCACCCCTTTTACTCAATCAAATGCGCCTAACGATTCGTCGGCACCGTGGCATTACGATCGTGCAACGGGAGAGCTTGCTGGGATTTCGTACTCCTCATGAGCGTGATCGAAAATATCCTCGAACGCCTTTTTCTGCACAAAACTTGGATCGGGTTGGCAACTCATCGGCAGATAGCCTCCCATCCATTGGCGAAGATCGGTGACTTTCGGACAGTCCCCGTAAATATTGGCTATTGGACGGCCACCCGCCTGAACAATCTCAATTTGTTCTTTAAGCAACTTTCGGAACATGACAACGCCACGATCCGAGGCGCCAAGGAGCTCGTTCGTGCGATCCAGGATAGCCCCCTGAGTTTCAACGACCATGGCATCCTGACTCATGAATGTATCCATGGTGTAGCGGCCTTGATCATCCATCCTGGAAGGCTGGGTAATAATTTTTGGAGGAAGCACAGCCTGATTATCTGCCAAACTCTTTGAGGGTAAAAAAGAAACCCAGAAGATGCGCGTTGTCGTATCGTCAACGGGCACGCGCCAGTGCATTTCGGTCATGATCCGCAGCATGTTGGGAAATACCATCAGGTTGCCCCATCCCCGACCAAACCCTTCATACTCCCAGCTTTTCACGATGCCCCAGTCAAACCGTTGAAAGCCAAAACGCTTAAAAGGCTTGTTGAATCCTGAGTTATCCGCTATCCCCAAATGCTCAAAATATTTGGAATGGGTATAAAAAGTATGAGTGACATCTACTGCGTTCTCTTGAACCTGTAGCCAGTTACAGGCGAGATCATCTTGAGTCTCAAAATGGCGAACCCCATCGTTTCGGGTAAGGATGTCCCAGTTTGGAAAGGCAGGCTTATCCACCTCAGGCCCTAAATAGGCGAAGATTAATCCACCGCACTCCTCGGTCGCATAGCTTTGAATCAGCTTTTTACAGGCGCGGTTGGCCTTTTCTGATTCAAAGGGCCGCTCTACGCATTCTCCTGCTCGATTGTATCGCCAGCCGTGATAAGCACAGCGGATTGACTCCCCTTCTACGAAACCATATAGCAACGAAGCTCCACGATGAGGGCAGCGCTCCTGAACCAGCAGCAGCTTGCCTTCTTCAGTTCGTGCCAGGATCAGGTCCTCCCCCAACAACCTAACCTTCTTTGTCTGCCTCGCTTCATTCAATTCAGAAGAGAAACCTAGAGGATGCCAATACCTACGCATAAGGTCACCGCATGGGGTGTTGGGACCTATACGTGTCAGCATTTCATTGGTTGCTTGATCGAGCATCAGATTTTCCTTTTCTCGTGATTTGAACCTGGACGGCCTGGTGCGTAGACGGCCTAAAGGTGATTGATTTTGGGATGTCAATTTGTCTATTTTTTTAGACTATCAGGAGAGAAATATCCATTCAAGCGTTAAAATTCACCAGAATATCGGCGCTTATCAAAAAAACGGCAGATTTCGTATCAAAATTGATATAACCTGCAGCTGTGCAATGCGTTATTTTCTATTTTTAAAGGAGGCATAAAATGCCGGTAGTGGGCGTGATGGGGTCGGGCACAACAGAGTGGATCGAGCTTGCCAATCCGCTTGGTCAGTGGCTTGCAGAGAATGGATATGACTTAGTGACCGGCGGGGGGAGTGGCTCGATGCTTGCTACCTGCCGCGCATTCAGGCAAACATCGCCTCGCCTAGGGCGCTCTATTGGCATAGTTCCGACTCAACCAGACCAATCCTGCGGATTCGTGCCATTGGCTGAATATCCAAATCCCTTTGTTGACATCACTATCGTCACACCATTACCGAGGTATGACTCCAACACGCCAGTCGCGGCGCTTAGCCGCAACTATGTGAACATCTTGACGAGTGATGTGGTGATCGCGCTGCCAGGGGGGCTAGGTACGCTCAATGAACTGGAGCTTGCTGTCCGGTTCTCAAAGCCCGTGATGTGCTTCGGTCCAGTCGATGCTTTTCGTCAAGCACCGGACAATATTGAAAGAACGGAAGATTTCAAGCGAGTTTGCCGTTTTATTGTTGGCGTCACTAAGACTTCGGTTGCATCTATAGTATAGCTCCCTATGGGGACTGGGCTTTTTGGAGCGCTCGGTCAGGACGGCGCCATCATCCATATAGTGGTATGGCAAGTGATTAGAGCTTGGCAAGCAGATCTATTAGCAATTGCCTTGCGCTGTTCCCTGAACTAGCTCGATCAAGGAGGCCTAATGTCATTTTTTTATACATGTCAACAACTTCCGGGGCGGAAGCGACACTTGCAATGCCAGTGTCGATATTCGGTAACTCTCCTAGACGGTAAGGGCTAACGGCTACGTAAGACGCGTGGGGCTGTTCGAAAATCTGGAAAGTGGTACTGGGCAAGCTGTCATCTATAACAAATATTTCAATATTGGATTCAGCACCGATGAGATCAATTAGATGCTCGACCTCCCGTCGAGCAAGCAGGGCACGCTCCATTCTTACGCTTGGCGGCAGATCTAAACGCCCCACCAAGCCGATATGAAGAAAGCGTTCTATTTGCCTGAGGCTGATAATTTGCCTGACCTTGAATTTGTGCTTCAAGAATGTCTCTTTCCGCTCATTCAAAATGCTCAATATCAGTATTTGCTTGAGACCGTCCTCATCGGTGAAATCCTTTGGCCTGGACTCGCCAAGCATGGTGACAAACTGGTCGTTGTATGCTGGTGAGGTCAGTAGGTAGGAAAATGGGTCAAAGTACGAAAGGATGCGAGTTGACTTGGCTTCCAACTGACGCATACGTTCGAAATAGCCCAGCGCATTGTCGAAATACTCAGTATCCGAACCTATAAGGCTAGAAAATGACACATCCAAAAGCACCGCTAGTCTCTCTAGGGTTTCCAGTTTGAAAATTTTTCCAAGCTCTAATCTGTAGACGGCGGCACGCGAAATTTGCAGCTTTTCCGCGATCTGGTCCGCATTCAGTTGCCGACCTATTCGATAAGCCCTGAGACGTTCGCCTATTGCTATGTAATCAATTTGACTCACTTGCGCGGCTTCCTGAAGACACCAATCAGTGTGGTTAATAGACATGATGCTTTGCCCCGCGGCCACATCCAGCGAAATGGTATGCCGGTTTCGACTTACCCACTGTATCAATATTTAGACATCCGGCCTATCAGGTAATTTTAAAGCAAGGTCCGTCTTGAGGCGATCCGCCTTGAGCGTGTACCACGAAGATTCTATAGGCAATGGGTTCGCTAGCTAAGCGAGCATGACTTTCACCCTCTATTGTTCTTCGCTTACGCAACACAGGAGCGACGTCAGCGATGCTCACCAGTGCATGAGGGGGGGGCGGTCCCGCCTGTATCAAAAATTAGACAGAAATAAACGCGCTGCCTCATACGCGCCGACGTCCACGTCATAACTATTCAGATGCCGACAGCTTGTTTGGAGAACAAACCGTGAAAGATCCACAGCTACCCAAAAAAATTCAATCCGCCGAATCCCCCGTTAAAGCTTTGATAGCCAGCGTTAGCGGCTATGCGATGGACGGGTTTGACCTATTGATCCTTGGATTCATGCTGCCCGCAATCAGTCTCTCCCTGCAGTTGAACATCTCTCAGGCAGGCTCGCTTGTGACTTGGACTTTACTGGGGGCTGTGGCTGGGGGGCTATTCTTCGGTCAGTTGAGCGACCGTTTTGGTCGAATCAGGGTTCTGAGTTTGTGCATCCTGACGTTTTCTATATTCACTGGGTTGTGTGCCGTTGCTCAGGGATATTGGGACCTTCTGATCTACCGCACCCTTGCGGGCTTCGGCCTGGGGGGCGAGTTTGGCATCGGAATGGCGCTTATTGCTGAAACCTGGCCTGCCAGTAAACGCAATCGCGCCTCTTCATATGTAGCGTTGGGCTGGCAGGCCGGTGTTTTGGCGGCTGCTCTGATAACGCCCGTTCTTCTTCCTCATATAGGCTGGCGAGGAATGTTCCTGGTGGGTTTGGCGCCGGCGCTGGTATCGCTTGTAATTCGTCATGCCATGGGGGAACCGGAAGAGTTCATACGTTCTGCAAAGGAGCCATTATCTTTCGCTCGTCGATTTGGAGAGTTAATCAAAGACCGCCACACCCTGAAGGCAAGCATTGGAGTAACAGTACTGACTTCAGTGCAGAATTTCGGTTACTACGGGCTCATGATCTGGATGCCAAGTTACCTCTCCGAACGGTTCGGCTTCTCTTTGATGCAGTCCGGGACCTGGACGGCAGTGACCGTTGCAGGCATGGCAATTGGCATTTGGATCTTTGGTCAACTAGCCGACAAATATGGCCGGTGGCGAATCTTTCTTGTGTACCAAGCCGGCGCGGCAGTCATGGTTCTCTTTTATGCCCGCCTAGAGGATCCCTTGAGCATGCTGCTCACCGGAGCAGTCATGGGTGTGTTTGTGAATGGAATGATCGGTGGTTACGGAGCTTTGATTTCTGAACTCTATCCTCCCCAAGCAAGAGCGACCGCTCAGAATGTACTCTTCAATATAGGACGCGGTGTGGGAGGCTTCGGTCCTTTGATAGTCGGCGCGATTGCCTACAGCTATTCCTTTTCCGCCGCGATTGCACTGTTGGCATCTATTTACGTTCTGGCCATGCTGGCAACGATTCTATTGTTACCACAGGACAAAGGGCGGAACAATGAACTGGAAACCGTTTTGAAACCTACCGACTAACAATACAAACATCCCCGCGTTCATTCCGCAAAAAAAACGGCTGTATCTATTGATAACGAGGTTTTTCGGTCATGAAGGTGCTCACAAATTAAAATCTGTAACATTATATTAAAGCCGCGGGTCTCATAAAACTTCTTGACCTGAAAACCTGAATGCTTAATTATTACGACATCGCCCGTGAAGCGTCCTACATTACCACACTTAACAACGCATATTTCAGTCGTCACATTCATCGATAGTTTCCATTCAGGCTTCAATTGAAGGCGGTCAGCGTTGAGGCGTTAACAATCAAGTGTTCAAAGCATTTTTTGGAGGAAGCATGTACCCATTGAAACTATTTGGTGAACGCGTTAGCCTAGGAAAAAAACTCTGAATATGACTTCAAGTTCTGGTGAGATATCCAAGTTCCACGGACTAAGTAGTTGAGTTCCAGAAAGAGATACCCGATGCGGAGTACGCAAGTAAGCGTAAATAAACCCGCAGCGATGCATCCTGATGGAAATGGATCAGAACATGCGGTGAAAGGTACGGGGGGCACGATGGCATGTGATGGTGCCTATAGAAAAGGCTCGCCTACAATGTGGAGAACAACCTCTAAAAAGCCGAGAAACTGACCAGTTATTCAATGAGGGCTAACTCTAAAATGTTGATAACAGAGTGCTTAATGTTTAGTGATACACAAACAGCTGAAAGAAGTGGCTATTTTCGATGCTCCTCAAATAATGATTAGAATCAGAGTGTTCAATGTGAACATGGTCTGCCCCTGCTAAGATACTCTTCAGAACAATCGTCAAGGATGCGAGATATTAATATGAATTTCAATGAAGTTTTTCAGCTATTCTCTAATTCCCACTCAGGAACTGATTCATTCAAGCTTGCGATGAACCAATGTGAGGAAATTATTTATCTGCGGCCTGATCAAGCTTCAGTTTGCTTTTTCATAAAAGAGTACTGCAGTACCTATGTTTTGCGGTTTGAGGATCAAGAAGTCCAGCCTGGGTTCGCCAAGAATAAGCACATGGAATTGGTCGGGTACATGAAGGTCCTGGATGCCGCACTCGAGACCCAAAATAGTCGGACTATTCTCGATGCCTTGGATTCAGTTATTATCCTTTATACAGAACGAAAGATCACCGAATAGACAACTGACTTATCGGGATGATTTTGTTTGAAAACCCAAAAAACACATGCATTGAGCTTGTCGCTTGATTACTCAATGCTTGGGTAAGAATGAAGCATCTGAGTGATCATGAGGTCGGCAGCTGTTTTTGTAAGCAATGTGACAAGACAGGATAGGTAGTCAGCGTTCGCGAAGGGTTTGACGCGGTGTGTCAGATCCATCGCCATCGGGCGCCTGAATTGTTCCGTACAGCGGTTTTTCACTTGAGTTGGTAACCTCTGCCCACGATTATCGCGGGCGATCAGACCGTTGTGCATTTACACTCCGGGTCACACCATTTCAAAAGGTAAGGGAATGAGCGACAGCACGATGTACCTAAGACGCGAAAAGCGCTTTCTGGTCTTGCTCGGGGTGATCTGCCTCACGTTGATCGGAGGCGCGCTTTACATGCAAGTGGTATTGGACGAGGCGCCATGCCCGCTGTGCATTCTTCAGCGTTATGCCTTGCTGTTTATCGCCATCTTCGCCTTCATTGGTGCCGCGATGCCGGGCAGACGCAGTACTACGGTGTTCGAGGGGCTGACCGTGCTCAGTGCGATTGGCGGCATCGTCGCTGCCGGCCGTCATGTCTACATCCTGGCGAATCCGAACGAGAGCTGCGGTCTGGATGTATTGCAGCCTATCGTCGACGGTCTGCCGCTGGCGTCCTGGTTCCCGTTGGGCTTCCAGGTCGATGGCTTCTGCACCACGCCGTACCCACCTATCCTCGGTTTGTCGCTGGCGCAGTGGGCTTTGGCTGCCTTCGTTCTGACAGTGATATTGGTACCGCTGGGGATCATGCGTAATCGTCGCACCGCCCGCTGAATTCAGTTGGACACCGCAAAAGCCCTGTTTTCCTACGGAAAGTAGGGCTTTTTTTCAGCCCCGATAATGTCCTTGCTGGCTGATCATTGCTGAATATGAGAATAACTGTTGCAGAATAAGTCATAGTCAACAAATGGTTACATATCTACAATCGCTAACACTTATCAGTCAGCACCGCTTTGCAATTGACAAGAAACGAGGTCGAAAGCGTCTCTACGCACTCTATGTAGATCACGCCGATACGATTTCAGGGACTGACACCCTTTCAAAAAATCCGCACCAAATGGAATTGGTCTGCTAACCAGGCCGTTGCCACACCAGTTCAATAAGAAACCACAGACAATTCTGGATTTGCCGCCCAGCTCTCGAGCTTTTCTGGCAGGCCCTTATTCAATCAAAAAAACATGCCAACACCTGGCAGGGTGAAGTGTTGGCGGTCGAAACCTATGTGCATTGCGTGCGCAGCTTTAGAGGTCGTGAGATGAGTAGAAAAAGGTACCCCAGATTGTTTGGCTCGTTGGCCCTTTTGAGCATGCTTGCGCTGGGTGGTTGCAACATGGCCCTGCTCGATCCAAAAGGGCAGATAGGCATCGACGAGAAAAATCTGATCATCACCGCGACGCTGCTGATGCTGCTGGTGGTTGTTCCGGTGATCATCATGACGTTCGCCTTCGCCTGGAAATACCGCGCTTCGAACACCAAGGCGACCTACGCGCCGAACTGGGCTCACTCCGGCAAGATTGAAGCCGTGGTGTGGGGCGTTCCAACCTTGATCGTGATCGCGCTGGGTATCCTGATCTGGAAATCGAGTCACGAACTTGACCCCTACAAACCGTTGGACTCCAACGTCAAACCGGTGGTCATTGAAGTCGTCGCAATGGACTGGAAGTGGTTGTTCATCTACCCGGAACTGGGTATCGCCACGGTCAATGAGATCAAGTTCCCGGCCAATGTCCCGGTTAACTTCAGGATCACATCCGACTCCACCATGAACTCGTTCTTCATCCCGGGCCTTGGCGGTCAGATCTATGCCATGGCCGGTATGGAAACCAAGCTGCACTTGATCTCCAACGAAGAGCATGTGTACGACGGCATGGCGGCCAACTTGAGCGGCGAAGGCTTCTCGGACCAGAAATTCAAGGCCTATGCCACGTCGCAAGCGGACTTCGATGCTTGGGTCGCAGCAGCCAAAAAAGCACCACACCCGCTTGAAATCGCTGAATTCAATCAGTTGGCCAAGCCTAGCGTGAAAAACCCTGTTGAGTACTTCGCCAGCGTTCAGCCCAACCTGTTCCAGACCATCATTGATAAATATGAAGGGATGAACAAGGCCAAGGGGATGCACCACAAGGCGGACGATGCACCAGAAATGACGGGCATGGACATGAAAATGCATTCGGCTGCCGGCGCAGAGGAGTAAGAGATGTTCGGTAAATTAACGCTGGAAGCCATTCCCTTCCATGTACCGATCGTAATGGTGACGCTGGTTATCATCATGCTGGTGGGTGCGGGATTGGTTGCTGCAATCTCCTATCACCGCAAGTGGTCCTACCTGTGGACTGAATGGCTGACCTCGGTCGACCACAAGAAAATCGGTGTGATGTACATCATCGTTGCGCTGGTCATGCTCCTGCGCGGCTTCGCCGATGCGATCATGATGCGCTCGCAGCTGGCCCTCGCCAGCGCGGGTTCCGAAGGCTACTTGCCTCCGGAACATTACGACCAGATATTCACCGCTCACGGCGTGATCATGATCTTCTTCATGGCGATGCCTTTTGTGGTCGGCCTGATGAACATCGTCGTACCGCTGCAGATCGGCGCTCGCGACGTTGCCTTCCCGTTCCTCAACTCGTTGAGCTTCTGGTTGTTCGTGGTCGGCGCGGTACTGGTCAACCTGTCCTTGGGGCTCGGCGAGTTTGCCCGTACCGGTTGGGTTGCTTATCCGCCGCTCTCCGGCCTGGCGTATAGCCCAGGTGTCGGGGTCGATTACTACATTTGGGCATTGCAGTTGTCAGGATTGGGTACGTTGCTGACGGGGGTGAACTTCGTTGTCACCATCCTGAAAATGCGCACCCCTGGCATGACGTTGATGAAAATGCCGGTGTTTACCTGGAACTGCCTGTGCACCGCGATCTTGATCGTGGCGTCGTTCCCGATCCTCACCGCGACCTTGATTCTGCTGACGCTGGACCGTTACCTGGGCATGCACTTCTTCACCAACGAGCTTGGTGGCAACCCGATGATGTACGTCAACCTCATCTGGGCCTGGGGCCATCCCGAGGTGTACATCCTGATCCTGCCGGCCTTCGGCATATTCTCGGAAGTGACCTCGACGTTCTCCAAAAAGCGCCTGTTCGGTTACACCTCGCTGGTCTACGCGACCATCGCCATTACCGTGTTGTCCTTCGTTGTCTGGCTGCACCACTTCTTCACCATGGGCTCGGGGGCCAACGTCAACGCCTTCTTTGGCATCATGACGATCATTATCTCCGTGCCCACGGGAGTGAAGATTTTTACCTGGCTGTTCACCATGTTCCGCGGGCGAATTCAATTCACCACGCCGATCCTCTGGACCCTGGGCTTTATCGTGACCTTCAGCATCGGCGGCATGACCGGCGTACTGCTGGCGGTTCCGGGTGCTGACTTCGTGCTGCACAACAGCCTGTTCCTGATCGCGCACTTCCATAACGTGATCATCGGCGGTGCGGTGTTCGGTTACCTGGCGGGCTTCGCCTACTGGTTCCCGAAAGCGTTCGGCTTCACGTTGAACGAGCGTCTGGGCAAGTATGCGTTCTGGTGCTGGATCGTCGGTTTCTACCTGGCATTCATGCCGCTGTACGTGCTCGGCTTCATGGGCATGACCCGTCGTCTGAACCACTACGACAACCCGGCATGGACACCGTGGCTGATCGCTGCGTTCTGTGGTGCGCTGGTCATCATGGTCGGCATCATCTTCCAGATCGCGCAACTGGTGGTCAGCATCCGTGATCGCGAGAAAAACCGTGACCTCACAGGTGACCCGTGGGATGCCCGCACGCTGGAATGGTCGACCTCTTCGCCGCCGCCGTTCTACAACTTCGCCGAGCAACCGCACGTCAATGACCTGGACGCCCACTGGGAGACCAAGGAACGCGGTGTACAGAGCAAAAAAGCAGCCGATTACAAGAAGATCCACATGCCGCGCAACACCGGTGTTGGCGTGTATATCAGCTTTGGCAGTCTGGTCTTTGGCTTCGCGTTGATCTGGCACATCTGGTGGCTGGCCGCCGTCGGTCTGGTCGGCATGGTAGCCACCTTCATCATGCGCAGTAACGACGATGACATCGACTACTACGTTCCCGCCGAAGAAGTGGCGCGAATCGAAAATGCACGCCTTCAAACTTTGGCTAAGCAGGCTTAAACCATGTCGAACTTAGTATTAGAAACTCAGATTGCCCATGCTGAGGAGCATGGGCACGAGGATGCCGGGTCCATGACCGTGTTCGGTTTCTGGATCTACCTGATGACTGACTGCATCCTGTTCGCGACGATCTTCGCCGCATACTCGGTGCTCAGTAACAACGTCGCAGGTGGCCCGTCGGGCAAAGACATCTTCGAACTGCCTTACGTGCTGGTAGAAACCTTCTGCCTGCTGTTCAGCAGTATCACCTACGGCTTCGCCATGCTGGCGATGCACAAGGGCAACAAGAACGGGGTTATCGCCTGGTTGGCGGTAACGTTCTTGCTGGGCCTCGCGTTCATCGGCATGGAAATCAATGAATTCCATCACCTGATCGCCGAGGGCTTTGGCCCTGATCGCAGCGCCTTCCTGTCAGGCTTCTTCACGCTGGTCGGTACTCACGGCCTGCACGTGACATCCGGTCTGATCTGGATGGCGGTGCTGATGTTCCAGATCAAGAAGAAAGGTCTGACCGCAACCAACAACACGCGTCTGAGCTGCCTGAGTCTGTTCTGGCACTTCCTGGACGTGGTCTGGATCTGCGTGTTCACCGTTGTCTATCTGATGGGAGCGCTGTAAATGGCTAACGCACATATCAGCCATGGCGGTGCCGACCATGGCAGCCTGAAGTCCTACGCCGTCGGGTTTTTCCTCTCCGTGATTCTGACGGTGATCCCTTTCGGTCTTTTGATGCACCCGGTGTTCCCCAAGACGATGACCCTGGCCATTGTCGTGGCCTTCGCTGTGGTGCAGATATTCGTGCACCTGGTGTTCTTCCTGCACATGAACAGGTCGTCCGAACAGCGCTGGAACATCATCGCCTTCGCCTTTACCGCCCTGATCATTGCGATCGTGGTCGGCCTGTCGTTGTGGATTATGTACAACGTCCACACGAACATGATGGCGCACTGAGGATCTCCCCATGTCGCTGAAGCACTTTATCCAAATCACCAAGCCGGGGATCATTTTCGGTAATGTGCTTTCGGTGGCAGGTGGCTTTTTCCTGGCGTCCAAAGGGCATGTCGACTTTGGCCTGTTCCTGGCTGCTGTCATCGGCACTTCGTTAGTGGTGGCATCCGGGTGCGTGTTCAACAACTGCATCGACCGCGACATCGACGTGAAGATGGAGCGCACCAGGAATCGGGTACTGGTGCAGGGTCTGGTTTCATTGAGACTGGCCCTGATCTTCGCCAGCGTGCTTGGCATCGCCGGGGTGGGCTTGCTGTATACCAAGGCCAACCCGCTGGCGGCGTTGTTCGCGGTGATCGGTTTTGTGATTTACGTCGGCTTCTATAGCCTGTACCTGAAACGCAAATCGGTGCACGGCACACTGGTCGGCAGCTTGTCCGGGGCAATGCCGCCCGTGATCGGTTACGTCGCGGTGAGTAACAGCTTCGACTTGGCGGCACTGACCCTGTTGGTGATGTTCAGTTTGTGGCAGATGCCGCACTCGTACGCCATCGCGATCTTTCGCTTCAACGATTACCTCGCTGCGTCGATTCCGGTCTTGCCGGTGAAGCGTGGCATCGTCGTCGCCAAGCGTCATATCCTGATCTACACCCTGGCATTCCTGCTGGCCACCTTGATGTTGACCGTGGGGGGTTACGCCGGTCTTAGTTACCTGGCCGTCGCGGCCATCATGGGCATGTACTGGTTGTACATGGCCTGGAGCGGTTACAAGGCAGTGGATGACCGGGTCTGGGCGCGCAAGCTGTTCGTCTTCTCGATCTTCACCATTACCGCGCTGAGCGTGATGATGTCGCTGGATTTTCAGGCGCCCAGTGAGCTGCTGCTGACTTACGCACCTTGAGTTGAGCCAGCCGTTGCACCAGAAACGCCCCGTTCTTTGGATGAAGAACGGGGCGTTTTTTTGTGAGCCCATTGCCCCGGACAAACACGCACGTGCTGCTATCGTTTACACAGATATTTCTAGTGGCCGCAGAGCAAATTCTGGTTTTATGCATGTCTATGTGAAACACGTCTATAAAGGTTGCACGCGATATGAGGTTGGCAGACATCACTCAGTACGGCGGAATCACGGTCATGCTTCCGGCGGCAGTGGTCATCGGTGCCTGGCTTTGGTTTTCCAGGTCCAGACAGTCGGCGCTGTTATGGGGCGCATTACTGCTGTTTGTGTACGCGATTGTCGGGGCGAGCAAAATCCTCTTCAAAGGATGGGGCATAGGCCTTGAAAGCCTGAACATTGCGGTCATCAGCGGTCATGCCACGAATACTAGCCTGGTGCTACCCGTGGCGATGAGCCTGCTTGCGCGACAGATCAATCCTCGTCTTCGCTGGCCAGGAGCTGGTTTAGGGTTATTGATCGCGTGGTGGTTCAGTATCAACTGCGTGGCACCCTATATCCATCCGCTGCAGGAGGCGATTGCCGGGGCTCTCCTGGGGTCTGTCGCTGCCTGTGGGTTTTTGTATTACCTGGAAAACACAGAGATCAAAAAAATCCCTCATGCGGTGCTGGTGATTGGCCTTGTCCTCATCGCCCTCAACACGACCACCAAGAAATACACCGCCGAGCACGTGCTGAATCGTATCGCTGTCTCCATCTCCGGAGCGGAGACAGCGTTCAAGCGGCCTGAGTGGCGAGCACCAGTCGATACAACAAAGCTTTAAGCGCTTTGTCGATGTGAGTCGCCAGCGCCCGTGAGTAGCAGGTCGCTAGCGATACACTTCGCGGCGAAAAATCATTGGCGATGAGCCTCGATAGATGCCGAATCTGGCCAGCCCCGTTGCAGCTTCACGGCCCTTGCCATTCCAGTCGTAGAAAAGCCAGGACGGTGTTGCCGGTAATCCACCGAGTACCGATCCGTTGATCCCGGGAGGCTGCAAGCGCAACAGCCCCAATCCTGCGCTGGGTGCGATCAACGTAACCTTGTCATTGCCATAGACCTGTTGGCTGAGTTGCCCGGTGTAGCTACTCAGCGCGGGCGTTTGCAAAACGGCTGCCGTGGTGCAGGTATCCAGGCCTTCGACCCGAAAGCTGCCGCCCGCAAGGTTCTGCCACGTCTCGATGCGCAAGGGCAGATCCAATGCCTGCAACTCAGAGCCATGGGCATTGTCCAGACGCAAGCGTCCCAGACGAACTTCGCTGCCGGGGCTGTCGCTAAAGTCATAGCTGTACGCTGAACAACTGTTGCCATCGCCAAAACAGGCACCATCGGTATCGGTCAGTGTTGCAGCGCTGAAACCTTGACGAATGGCCGCGATAAACGGGTAATCATCGGCCAGCGGCAAGAGTGCCGTGTTGCGCGACGGACAGGCGTGCCATGGCGATCACCACCAGGGCGACCACGATGAGTAGGAACATCGCTGCAACCAGGCCAAAAACCTGGGCGCGATGGGGCCAGCGGGGATCAGGGCGCATTGTCGATGTGGACCTGTTGCAAGAGTTGAAAGCTTTCGCCGTCGAGGGTGGTATGCAGCATCAGGGACAGCAAACCGGCGCGCGCGGTGCTGCCGGCCTGGTAGGTAAAGCGTGTTTGCCCACAATCGACATTCAAAGCCAACGGCTCAGGGTTGGAACCGGGCGGCGGGGCGGCGGGCAGTGTAGAAAGCAGTTGGTTATAGGTATATCGAAGCAGTTGGCCATTTTGGCAGCGAAAGCCCACGACCGTCTGGGCCAGATACACACGCTGCTGCGGCGACGCATAGGCAAAGCGAAAACCGGTGGCGGGCAGGTTGCCCACCGCGATAATGCTTTCTCCAGCCGGTGCGCCTGGAAGCAGTACTGAAAGTACTGCCTGTTGGGGTTATCACACCTGGATTGGCCGGTGCCCAGAGATTACTCCCGACAACCGGGTTGCCACCGGACTCGGCACCGATGTTGTACATCACCATCCAGCGGGCCCCGGTCGGATCGAATGCCCCGTCCAGCACCTGCACCGCGAGGCAGCCCAGTAGCTGGAGTTTCTGCGGTCCGTGGTGCGCGTTTTTTTCTACCTGATAAAGGTTGAGGTTCTGCATCAGGAAGCCGTCTGGCGCAGAGCTGCGCCGACGGCTGCCATGCAGAGAGCCTGCATCTGTTCGTCCAGTTCAGCGGCGGGTTGCCCGCTGAACAATTCGCGCAGGTCGAGGGCCTGCAGTTTGACGGTCAGTCCATTACCCAGCGCTTGCAGTGCGGCTTCGCCATCGCGCTTCATGGGCAGTAACAGCAGGCGATTGATGTGCCCCTTGCCTAACTGGCTCTCGAAATAGTCAAGGGAACGCTGGATCTCCAGGGTGGCTGAAGAAAAATCCTGGCCAGCCTGTTCCAGTCGATGCTCAATGACGCGCGCCATGTACAGATCCGCGCCATGCTGCACGCAGATCAAGCCCTCGCTGGAACGCAAGCGCAGCAGTGCGATGTTCAGATTGTCGGCACCGGCCCAGACCAAGATTGCGAAATGCCATTTCGGTAACGTCGATGCTGACCAGATGGAGACCGGCGTGCTTGATCAGCTTGGCCCAGTCCTGCATGCGCGCTTTATTGAGCACTGCGCAGTAGGCCCTGCGCGAGCGGCCACGGTAGGCATCTTCGGGAAGAGCAAATGCGTCAACGACGACATCTTCAAGGGGCTCACTGATAAGGTCCTTGATGCGCCAGCGCATGGCGGCGCCCAAGTCTTCAGCGGGGACATAGGGGCTGTCGAGAAGCAGCATCTGGTAGGCAGCGGGGTGCAACACAAGGTTGACCGGCAAGCCGCCAAGGCCTGATTCGTCGACCATATTTTTCAATACGGTGGGGTGTTGTTCGGGCGTGGCTGCGCGGAAGTTGCAGTGGAGCAGGCGTGGAGCTTCGCCTTGGCTTCTCTGTACGTGGGCTAGAGCTATTCCATTTGGACCTGTTTCAACACCCACCAAACCGCGCGCTGTGGTTTTACTTCTTGGAAACCACATTAACTTCTTATCTCTTTACCTGGCGCACCTCGCCAGGATCACCGATCTTGCATACAGCGTGATGTCAAAACAATATCACGTATTGTAGGTCGATCATAATACTTAGATGGGCGGTCCAAAAACTGTGGTTTTGGGCAGCATTTCCGGCGATCCGCTTCATGCTGGCTGGCATAAAGAAAAGGGCATTTAAGTGGCGGAAAGGAATCATTTAAGGGCAGGGTCTTCAGGGTTGATGTGCGTCCATGCGTCTATCAACTTTCGCGCCTTTGGCTCATGACCGTTCTTCAGATCGTACTGGATCAGCAACAGCCTGGCATCGCGGTTGGCTGGCTGGTGTTCGAGCATCTGTTCCAGTTGTGAGCAGGCTTCATCGACCTGGCCGTTTTCGTACAAGGCCACTGCCAGCACGTAGCCATACTGAGCGTTTTGCGGTTCGAGTCGGGCAGCCCTGCGTAACGCGGGGATGGCCTGCACCCGCTGTCCCGCGCGAATCATTGCCAGGCCTTGGGCCTGGTGTAGCAAGGCGACGTCAGGGTGTTCGCGCAGGCCGTCGTCCAGCAACTGCCGAGCTTCTTTGCCGCGAGCATTTGATTCCAGCCACTCGACCAGCGTGACCAGCGCCGGAAAGAAATCCGGGTCACGTTGCAAGGCTGCACGCAGGCGGGGTTCGACATCTGCATTGCGGCCACTGGCCTGGTAGAGCATCGCCAGGTTGAGGTTGGCTTCGGCGCGTTCCATCAGGCTCAACTGCACAGCCTCGTACTCGCCGATGGCTGTATTCCAGCTTGGCTGCGATGCCCCCAATCCGCCATTCGCAGCGCCTGGCAGAGCACGGGCGGCGGCGATTCGTACGGCGCGGACCGGGTCATCGAGCCGCGGTGATAGCAACGCCAGACGTTGCGCCTCGGGCATAAGGGCGCTGACCGCGCGAATGGCACTTTCGCGCACATGCGGTGCCGGATTGTTCAGATCCTTGGTGACCAGCCTCAGCGCTTGTGCGCTGGGGTAGGCGGGCAGCTCGGCGAGTAGTGTTGCACGTTGGATGGCGGGCAGATTGCTACGTTGCAGCTGCTCGTACAACGCCTGTGCTGCACCGACCTGACCACCGCGAATCAGCGAGAGGCTTTCGTCGTAGCGCGATGCCTGGTCAGGCCGGTCGCCGGTCCAGAGCTTGAATTGCTCAATAATTTTGTTGCCCGCCACGCTTTGGTGGCAGCTCAAACAGGCATCCGGCGTACCGAGCGTCTGTGCGCGCAGGGGGTTGGGGATACTGAAACTGTGGTCGTGGCGAAAGTCATTGCCCATGTACCGCTTGCCAGGCATGTGGCAATCGACACATTGCGAGCCTGGCTTTCCAACCTGATGCCGATGGTGCTCGGGAGAGTCGTAGTTCTTCGCTTGCAGGCCCTTGCCATTGACACGCTCGACGGAGGTTTTGCCTGCTGTGTTGTGGCATTGCACGCACACACCGTTGCCTGGGGCCTTGAGTGCGGTGCTATGAGGGTTGTGGCAATTACTGCAGCGCACGCCCTTGTCGAACATTTTGCTTTGCAGGAAAGAACCGTATTCGAACACTTCATCCTTGATCTTGCCGTCCACCGTATAGAGTTCGGGCGTCAGCAGGCTGGGCAGGTAATCATCCATCAACCGTTTGCCGACCTGATAACCGTCGTCCAGCGGTGCGCGACGAGCATGGCACCGGGCGCAGGTCTCGATCTCGGTGGTGGCGTCTTTGTCTTTGAGGTCGACGACAAAGCCGGCATGCGTCAGGTCATTGGGCTTTGTCGCCCACGCTAAATGATTGGAGGCCGGACCATGGCAGGCCTGACAGCCGACTCCCAGACTGTTCCACTGGCTGGCAAAACTATTGCTCACGGCGTCGAAATTGCGTTTGAAGCCAGTGGTATGGCATTCGACACACATGAAGTTGGCGTTCTGGCTCGGCTTGCTCCAGTGCAAGGGATTCTTGAAGTTCACACCTTGGCCTGGATAGAGATGAAACCAGCGATGTTTCTCGGTATCCCAGGCCACCCCCAACGCTTGCAACCGCCCGCCGGGTGTCTCTATCAAATACTGCTGCAAGGGGGCGACGCCGAAGGTGTAAGCGACTTTGAAATCAGCGGGTTTACCGTCTGCGCCAGGAGTATTGACCCAGAAGCCGTCATTTTTATGAGAGAAGCGGGTGGTCTCTCTCTTGTTTTTGAACGTGACGTCACTGAAATTGGCGAGGACCGTTTCAGCGTTAGCCGGTTGCATGGCCAACTGGTGATGGGAGCCTTGCCAATCTTTTACCTGCGCACTGTGGCAACTCTGGCATTGCTGCTCGTCGACCATTTTTGCTGCTGGCGCGGGGGGGGGGGTCAGAGACGGCGGTGCTGATGTGATGGCGGGTGAATAGATCAAAGGTGCGGGCTTACTGTGTTGGAAGAACAGCCAACTACTAAAAATTGCCAGGGGTAACAGGATCGCTAAAACGATACGCAGAGAGGGCGTCATGAAAGTGCGTCGTAAACCCGATGTGGAGTGCGCTGATTTATTTTTATGTTTCGGCATTCCGTTGTCCTGATAGAACATTGTCCAATGCTGTTGCAGCTTTGACGCAGGATAGAGGTCTGTCAAATATTCATTCTGTGTTTTCTCACAGTATTTACACTAACGTGTTCGGCGGTTTTCGATATTCATTCCTGTTTATCTGCGGGCGCGGGGGTTCGTGTTCATAGTGAAACTGAATAATTATTATGTCTAAACGTTATGAATCTCTGTGAGGGCCGACGAAAGAGTGTCGGTAACGAACCTGCGCGATAGAGGGTTTTGCGAGCATATTGCAGGCCTGGAAGTTGGCAGCCGTTCCAGGGCGAGCGATAAAAAAGAAAGTGGCTATCTGAGTATTCTCGCCTAGGATTAAATTCAGCTACTGTGTGTATCCCGAATTTTCACGTTGTAGGCTAGTCCTGAGACTTTCATAAGAGTACTGAGGAACTGACCGTGACAAAAATAATCGATTTTTTGGCGCTGACAGTAACAACACTTCTGCTTACTGCCATGCCCCTGCACGTGCAGGCCGCGTCCGATAAACCCAACATTGTTGTCATCATGGCCGATGATGTCGGCTGGTTTAATATTGGCGCCTATCATCAAGGCATGATGGCGGGTAAAACACCGAACCTCGACAGTCTGGCGGCCCAGGGCATGCGGTTTACCGATTATTACGCCGAGGCGAGTTGCACCGCTGGCCGGGCCAACTTCATCACCGGTGAGTTACCCATCCGCACGGGCATGACCACCGTAGGCCAGGCCGGTTCACCGATTGGTATTCCCGATCAGGCATTGACCCTTGCGACAACGCTTAAGTCGATGGGCTATTCCACGGGGCAGTTTGGCAAAAACCATTTGGGTGACTTGAACGAGTTCCTGCCAACGGTTCACGGCTTTGACGAGTTCTTTGGCTACCTCTATCACCTTGACGCGATGGAAGATCCGGCCCACCCAAACTATCCACAGGCGCTTAAAGATACGGTCGGCCCGCGTAACATGGTGCACAGCTGGGCAACCGACACTGATGACCCTACGGTGATGCCGCGTTGGGGCAAAGTGGGCAAGCAGAAAGTCGAAGATGCCGGCACACTCTATCCGGAGAGAATGAGAACGGTCGACGAGGAGATTCGCGACGTTGCCTTGAGCTTCATTGATAAGGCCAAGAAGGATGACAAGCCGTTCTTCCTCTGGCTCAACCCTACACGTATGCACGTCACCACGCACCTGTCGCCCAAATATGAAGGGATGCGTAACGCGGACAACGACTGGACTATCCAAGAGGCCGGGATGGCCCAGCTGGATGACATCGTTGGCGATGTCCTGAAGAAGCTCAAGGACATGGGCCTCGACGATAACACCATCGTTGTATTCACCACCGATAACGGTGCCGAGAACTTTACGTGGCCGGACGGTGGTCAGACGCCATTTGCTGGCGGGAAGGGGACGGCGCTGGAAGGTGGCTTCCGTGTCCCGGCCATTCTGCGCTGGCCAGGGAAAGTTCCGGCCGGTAAGGTCGAGAACGGGATCATGTCAGGGATGGACTGGTTCCCGACGTTTGTCGCTGCGGCGGGTAATCCGAACATCGTCGAAGAGTTACTGAAGGGTAAACAAGTCGGCAGTCAAAGCTACAAGGTGCACCTTGATGGCTACAATCAGACCGACATGATCATGGGCAAGGGACCGTCGACGCGCCACGAAGTCTTCTATTTCACCGAAGGCACGCTCTCCGCCGTGCGTATCGACGATTTCAAATACCGCTTCACTGATCAACCCGATGGCTGGATCGGCAGTACCGTGAAGTTGGACATGCCGGTTCTCACCAACCTGCGCCTTGATCCCTTCGAGCGCACGGGCTTTACCAAAGGCGCTCAAGGCTCATACCAGTACATGAACTGGTTCCTCTACGAATTTTGGCGCTTTCAGTTCGTGCAAAAAGAAGTCGCCAAGGTGGCGGCGACTGCGATTGAGTTTCCTCCAATGCAAAAGGGTGCCAGCTTTAACCTGGATGCAGTGAAGGAGCAAATCCAGCACGCGATGTTGAGCCAGTCAGGTAAGTAACTCACTCAAAAATCGATCGGGTAGGCGGTGTGCGCCTACTTGATCCTGGAGTTCTTATGCCGTCAAAAACAGGTACGCTGCCGGTCTCCGCGTTTACTCTGCTGACGCTCTGTTACAGCCAACAGGCGCTGGCAGGAGGCATCATGCTTTATGAGATCGGTAGCGATAATACCGGTCTGGTCAATGCGGGTGCCGCGGCGCGTGCGCAAGGGCCGTCTACCATTGCGAGTAACCCGGCAGGCCTCAGTTATCTGGAGGGCACCCAGATCGCGGCCGGTGCTCAACTTATTTACGGCAATGTGAAGTTTGATGCTGACGGGGACACTAACGTGGCTGGCAGTGGCAGCGGCGATGTTATTGAACCGACACCGGGTGCCAGCTTCTTTATAAGCCATAAACTGGATGAACACTGGAGTGTCGGCTTTGGCACGTATGGCGACTTCGGTCTGGCGCTCAGTTATAAGAATGACTGGTACGGTCGCTACTTCAGTCAATATGGAAGTATTGGTGGTTTGTCATTTGTACCCAGTGTGGCCTATCGGTTCAATGACGAGTGGTCAGTGGGCGTTGGCATAAAGGCCATGTACGGCATGTTGCAAGCTCAGGCGGCGATCAATCGGTCTCCTTTTGGATTAACGGATCGTGCTGACGGGCAGTACAAATATGAGGACAGTACATGGGGGTACGGCGCTAACCTGGGGGTTATTTATGCACCCAAGCCGGGCACCCGGATTGGTTTGGCTTATACCAGTAAGATCAATCTTGATTTCAAGGACCGTATAGACGTTCAAGGGAATGGCCTGTTACTGGACCGCGTGAATGGTACGGACACCACGCTCGGTGTGCAGGTCCCACAAACGGTCACGCTCAGCCTCTATCAGCAACTCGACGCGCAATGGGCCGTGCTGGCGACCGTCAACTGGCAGGACTGGTCACAGTTCGGCGAGATCTATATCGATGTCGATACGTCCAGGGCGGGTGGGCAGTCAACCACCGTTAATGCGCCTTATAAGGACACCTATCAATTAGCGCTGGGCACACAGTACCGAGCCACACCGAAACTGCTTTGGAGTGGCGGTGTCGCCTACGATACCTCGGCGGTATCGAACAGTGATCGAACCTTGAATGTCCCTATGAGTGCTCAATGGCATGTGGGGGCCGGGGTCACTTATGCAGTGGATCATGATACCGACCTTAACCTCGGCTGGGATTTTGTGTGGATGGGCGATATGCCTGTCGACCAGAGCAAACGTCTGTCAGGTGACCGCGTTTCCGGCCAGTTCAGTAGCGCCTGGATTCAGTCTGTTACCGGCAATATGACGTGGCGTTTCTAACGCCTGACAACAATAAATACCCTATTAATCCCATGAGTACAAAGCACATGAAAGCATCACGTAAATTGCTTGTCGGCATTGCGCTGAGCAGCTTGTTGCTGGGTGGTTGTGTCTCGAAAGTGACTGAAAAGGAGCAGTTCTCAGGCTTTTTGCCGAATTACGATGGACTCCAGGAAACGACGTCGTCGAGCGGGAAGGAAGTGCTGCGCTGGGTGGCTCCCGACTTTAAACCCGGGGCGTACTCTACGGTGGTGTTCAACGAACTTGAGTTGTACCCCGCACCCAAGCCGACGGATCGGGTTGACATGAAAACGCTGAAGCAAATACAGGCGTATGCCAGCAGCAGTGCCAAGGGCGTTCTTTCACAAAGGTACCGGGTGGTGAACAGCCTGCAGGCTGTACCACCCGGTTCGCGAACCTTGATCATGCACGCGGCAATTACGGGTGTAACGGCCTCTAACGAAGGTATGCACTGGTACGAAGTGGTTCCGGTCGCGGCGGTTGTGGGGGCGGCCAGCGCTGCTTCCGGCCATCGCGATCAGAACAGTGAACTTTACATTGAGGCGAGTTTTGTCGACGCCGCCACGGGTTCGCCAGTGGTGAAAGTCGTGCGTAAAGTTTTCGGTAAAACCCTGAAAAATGAAAGCCAGGCGATTACCGTGGATGACTTCAAGGCCGCGATCGACGGGCTGGCAGGTGATATGAGAGCGTTCATCAAGTAGCGATAGAGTCACTCCGGAGCAACAAGGCCGCTTAAAGCGGCCTTGTATAACGGTGTCTATATGCTACTGAACAACACTTTTATTACCCTGCGCTCCTCAACGTCGACCACCGTGCCGGAATCGACCCGGAGCTGCCAGCCGTTAGTAGTCGAGAGCGAGCTATGGATGGCGTTTTTCAGGGCCATTCGGCGTCTTATCGTCACTTTTATGATTTTACCTGTTCGGTGGACACGATCAGGCCTTGACCCAGCGCTGGCGGCTCCAGCCGCTCAGGGCATCGACGGCGAATACCAGCAACAGCATGGCCAGGATCACCGTGCTGGCTTGGGCTTCCTGGAACAGACTGAGGCTGACATAGAGCATCTGCCCCAAACCGCCAGCGCCGACGAAGCCGAGCACGCTGGCCATGCGGATATTGTTTTCCCAGCGGTACAAACAGTAGGCCAGCAGTTGTGGCAACAGGTTGGGCAGTGTGCCGTAACAGAAGGCCCACACCGGATTACCGCCCTGCAGGCGGATAGCCTCGGCGGGTTCT
Source organism: Pseudomonas sp. 10C3 (assembly GCF_036346185.1). NCBI lineage: Bacteria > Pseudomonadati > Pseudomonadota > Gammaproteobacteria > Pseudomonadales > Pseudomonadaceae > Pseudomonas > Pseudomonas sp. 10C3. The sequence continues at coordinate 72,260 of NZ_JASJVE010000004.1, forward strand.
GGCGGAGTGTTTTCCAGGGCTTCAGCGAACAGCCTGCCGAGTACACCGGTGGTGTGCAGGGCCAGGGCCAGGGTGCCGGCATTCGGGCCGAGGCCAGCGGCCAGTACCATCAGCGTCGCCCACACCATTTCCGGGATCGCGCGCAGGGCGTTGAGCACAAGGCGCGATGCGCTCTGCAGCGGCCAGCCAAAGCGGCCGGCGGCGGGCAGTGCCAACAGCAGACCGAACACGGCGGCGAGCAGGGTGCCGAGGGCGGACATGGCCAGGGTTTCCAGGGCGCCATAACCGATGGCCTGCAGATGGCCAGTGCTCAGGTCCGGGCTGAGAAAACGCTGCACATAGGCGCCCATCTGGTTCAGGCTGCGGGTGCTGCCCAGCTCACCGAAGTCGATGCCCAGATAGGCGAACGAGGCGATGACTGCTGCGCCGATGCCGAGGACCAGCAGCAGGTTGAACAGGCGATTCATGCCAGCCTCCAGCGCAGCAGGCGGCTGAGTTGGTCGGCGAGCATGACCAGGACGAAGAAGGTCAGCAGCATGCTGGCCACTTCGCCCCCGGCGAACATGCGCATCGACAGGTCGATCTGCTGGCCCAGGCCGCCGGCGCCGACGAAGCCCATTACCACCGAGGCGCGGATCGCGCATTCCCAGCGGTACACCGTGTACGACAGCAGCTCTGCAGCGACATTGGGCAGGATGCCGTAGCAGAAGGCCGCCAGCCGACCACTGCCAGCCTGCATCAGGGCGTGGGCCGGGCGCTGGTCGACCGACTCGAATATTTCCGCGTAGACCTTGCCGAGCATGCCGCTGTAGGTGATGGCAATGGCCAGTACCCCAGCAGCCGGGCCGAGGCCGACGGCACGGACGAACAGCAGGGCCCAAACGATTTCCGGCACGCTACGCAGGAAGATCAGCAGCCCGCGTACTGGCCAGCGCAGCAGTTGTGCCCAGCGGCTCGGGTGCCCGCCACGAGAGGCGGCGGACAGTGACAGCGCGCGACTGGCCAGCAGGCTGGCGGGTACTGCCAGTAGCAGGGCCAGGGCCATGCCGGCCGTGGCGATGGCCAGGGTCTGCAGGGTGGCTTGCAGCAGCAACTGGATGAACTCCTCGCCATGGGCGGGAGGCCAGAACGCGGAGACGAAGCGGCCTATCTCGCTCTGACTGTCGGTCGCCAGCAGAACGCTCAGGTCCAACTCGCTGAGCCGGATACCCGGCCACAGCAGGGCGATGGCCAGCAGGCTGAGCAGCAGACGAGGCCCGGCGGCCGGGTCGCGGTTGTCGCGCGTCAGCATCGGGGAATCTGCACGCTCAAGGGTGTATCTGGAACCGGTGCAGGCTGCAGAGATTCGTTGGCATAGAGCGTGTCGAGTAGGTCGCGGCTGACGTCGCTGGCTGGACGGTCAAACAGGATTTGCCCGTCGCGCACGCCAATGATGCGTGGGAAGTGCGACAGGGCCAGGTCCACTGCATGCAGACTGGCGACCAGGGTGACGTCGTGCTCCTGCGCATGCTGGCAGAGGACTGCCAGGGTGTGCGCCGCCAACACCGGGTCCATGGCCGACACGGGCTCATCGGCCAGTAACACCTCGGGAGCTTGGTACAGCACACGGGCAATGCCTACGCGCTGTAGTTGGCCGCCGGACAGTTGCTGGCACTGGGCGAATAGCTTGTCGCTAAGGTCCAGCCTGGCCAATGCCGCGCGCGCACCGGGAATATCCAGCGGATGCAGCAGGTTCAGCAAGCTCTTGCCCAGACCCCACTGGCCAAGTTTTCCGGCCAGTACCGCAGTGATTACGCGCTGGCGTGGTGGCAGTGGTGGCGACTGATGCACCAGACCGATGCGCGCGCGCAGGCGCTGACGCTGGTGCGCAGAAAGCTGCCAAGGCCGCTCGCCGAGCACCTGGACCTCGCCGCTGCTGGGCCGCAGGGCGGTGGCCAGCAGGTTGAGCAGGCTCGACTTGCCCGCGCCGGACGGGCCAATAATGGCGACCTGTTCGCGGGCACCGATGTGCAGGTCCACGCTGCGTAACGCGTGGACTCCATTGGCGTGGCTGAGGCTGGCCTGGATAAGGCGCAGGGTCATTTCAGCAGGTCGGCGGCGCGTGCGGCTTCCTCGATACCCTTGTAGTTCTCAGGCTTGGTTTCGATGAAACGGCTGGCGGCCTGCAGGTCGAGGATTGCCTTTTGCTCCGGGTTCGCAGGATCGAGGGCGAGGAAGGCGGCCTTGATTTTGGCAGTCAGTACCGGGTCGAGGGTGCCGCGCACGGTCCAGTTGTAGTCGTAGTAGGTCGGGGTGGTGGCGAATACTCTGACCTTGCTGGTGTCGACCTTGCCGGCGGCGACCAGTTTATCCCAGACGCTGGCGTTGAGTACCCCGGCGTCGACCTTGCCGGCCTGGACCCAGGCGACGGTGGCGTCATGGGCGCCGGAGTAGCCTACGCGGCTAAAGAAGGTTTCCGGCTTGATACCGTCCTTGAGCATGAAGTAGCGCGGCATAAGGCTGCCGGAGGTGGACGACACTGAACCGAAGGCGAAGGTCTTGCCCTTGAGATCCGCGAGGGATTTGACCGCAGGGTCGGCGGTGATGAACTTGCTGGTGAACTGGGCATCCTGCTCGCGCTGTACCAGCGGAATGGCGTTACCGGTTTTCAGGCGTGCCTGAACGAAGGTAAAGCCGCCCAGCCAGGCCAGGTCGATACGGTCGGTGGCCAGCGCCTCAACCACGGCCGGGTAGTCGGCAACCGGAATGAACTCGACCTTCATGCCCAACTGTTGTTCCAGATAGGCGCCCAGCGGCTTGAACTTGCGCAGCAGTTCGGTCGGGGCTTCATCAGGGATGGCGCTGACTTTCAGAGTGTCGGCGGCCTGTGCGAACAGGGTTGAAAGGGACAGGGCAAAGCCTGCGGCCAGCACCAGCGTACGCTTGAGCATGGAAGTTCTCCGGTTAAATAGCGGAAAAATGTCGAGGCGCCTGGCGCGAGCTGTTTGCTGCACGGCGCTTCGTGAGGGTAGACGAAACGGCGCGATTATATGACCCCCTGCGCGAAAGACCAGCTTTGCAAACCAGGGGGAGATTCAAATCATGTTCTATTCACAAAACCGAATCGTGTTTCGTCCATGCTCTTTGGCCTGATACATCGCTGAGTCAGCCGAATCTATGACGTGTTCTTCACTTGCTTCGCGTCCCTTGAAGAGGGTTACACCGATGCTGGCCGTGCAGCGATGCTCAATGGTGAGACTCAGCAAATAGGGCGTCGACAAACTGATGCGTATCTTTTCGGCAATGCGTCTTGCCTGAGCAATGGCTTCGCGCTTGTCGCAGCTCAGGTCACATAGCAGTACGACGAATTCGTCACCGCCAAAGCGGGCGACGGTGTCCGCTTCGCGTACGCAGGCTTTCAGGCGGTTGGCGACCTCGATCAGCAGCAGGTCGCCGACGCTGTGGCCGTGCGTGTCATTGAGTGGCTTGAAGTTATCCATGTCGAGGAATAACAGGGCGCCGTAGCAGTTACTGCGGTGACTGGACGACATTGCCTGGGTGAGGCGATCTTCCAGCAGGCGGCGATTGGGCAAGTGGGTCAGCGTGTCACGGAACGCCAACTGGTTGACCTGCTCTTCCAACAGCTTGCGCCGGGTGACCTCTCGCGTAATACCGTGGTAGCCGATAATCTCACCCTGTTCGTCAAGGTCCGGCTTCGACAGCACCTCCCCCCAGAGCAGGCTGCCGTCTTTACAGCGATGCTGTACCTCAAAGGTCACAAAGTCATCCGACGAAGGTCGCCGTTCAGATCGCCGTCTTTCCTCCATCAGGTGCTTGACCGTGGCCACACCCTCGTCGGTAAACAGTTCAAAGACGTGATGCCCGACTACCTCGTCGGCCTTGAAGCCACGCAGGCGTTCGTCGGCGGGGTTGATGTAGGTGATGAACAGGTCACGGTCTGTTTTCCAGTGGACATCGCGAGTGTCCTCGGTGAGCTGGCGATAGAGAGCTTCGCTTGCATGCAGTGCCTGGGTGCGTTCCTCGACCAGTGCCTCCAGAGTGCGGTTGCGCTCCTGCAGGCTCTTGAGGGGATACACCTCGCCATCCTCCGCCCGGTGATAGGGAATGGAGATACCGCTGTGAACGATTTTCCACTCCTCACCTTCGAGGCGGAAAATCAGCACCAGGCGTGCCGCTTCCTTTGCAAGCATATCGCCGTCAACGGGCAAGTGAATGCGGAATAAAGCGGTGGCAACCACCACCTCTTCACCCAGGTCCTGCAGAGAGAGATCGAGCATCTCAATGCGGATACGTTCAGGCACTTGAGAGAAGTCCTGGCGAGTGATCATCTGCCAGTCGGCGAGATCCTTGACCAGAAAATCGCCGCTCCCCGTATACCCACTGAAGTTTTTACTGAAGCGGGTCGTCAGGCGCTGATCACGAGAGGCGTACATCTCGATGTACTCTTCAAACAGGGCGCGAATCAGGCGCTGTCGATCCGGAGACTGGGTGCTGATGGTCATGGCTGGTGTGTACTCTGTTCTGCACCCATGGCGAAAAACCTGTTCGAGGCGTTTTTTTGGAGCACTTTACACGTTGCCCTCAATCAATAAACCAATAAACCAATAAACCGCTTCTGCTTTTACCATTCGTTTAGTTGATAGTTACCATCGACGAATGCGAGTTTTGTTTTTCCAGCGAAGGAGGAAGATAACGCCATACCGAATATGCTTCTAAGGGAAATAACGCGATGAGAATTTCCACCCTGCTGGCTCTTGTCGCCGTATTGACCGGTGGCGCTGCCGCCACTGTGCCTTCTTACGCTGCAGACGCGCCGTCCTGCCATTTGTTATCGGTGGCCGACAGTACCGCTGGCCTGCAGCATGCACAATCAGTCGGTGTGCTCTACAGCGAAAACACCCTCAACACCCTTGAGTACCTTGAGCATTACCATTCTGTCGCGCTGAACGGCGTGAAGAATGGTGCGATTGACTCTCGCATTAGCGACGCGTTCGTCAACAGCTCCGATCCGAAACTCGCGATCAATTGGCTCATGGGTTCGCTGCAGAAAGAATTCTCCTCAGTGACCGTCTACGACAACCTTGATGCGCTGGTGCAAGCCCACCCAGACGTAGTGGTCATGCTGGACACCTACAACCGTCTGGTGACACAGCGCAATACCCAGGTCGAAGCGCGCTTCGTCGCCAAATTTTACGATTCGAACCTGCAATACATTGGCAAGGCCGAAGGTTTGGGTGAAAAGCAAATGTCCGCTGTCTGGGTGCATGGCAAAGCCGCTCCAGAGATTGCCGCGCAAATCGACCAACAACGTGAGCTGCAATTAAACGCCCTGAAACAGTTCGATGCATCGTTGAAGGCGCTCGTGACATCCGGCGGGATGGCTCAAGTCGCAAGCAACTGACGGTGTGGTTCCATTGACGGCCTGTCCGTAAAAGTCCACAGCCCGTCCACGATCATCAGGGCGCGCCGAACAGCATCGTCCAATAGATACCCAAGTCGCTACGCGAGGCCGTGGCATAAGCAGCACCCACTTGGGTAAACATCGGGTTCATCAGGTTGGCGCAATGCCCAGGGCTGGCCAGCCACCCCTGCATCGCCTGGCTCGGGGAACCCTGCCCAGCAGCGATGTTCTCGCCGATCTGCCGACCACGGTAGCCAACGGCCCGAGCCCGGGCCGCTGGCGAGTCACCGTTTGGATCTTGGTGAGCGAAGTAATTGCCATAGGCCATCGCCCGGCTATGCCCCTGCGCTGCCGCCCCCAAGGCATTGTTCCACGTCAGTGGTCGTGCGGCGGCGAAGCGCTGATACCCACACAGACGCGGCTTCGCCCGTGCCGCATTGACCTCTGTCAGCAACGCTTTATCCGCTGTCCGCCGATCAGTCAGGTGATCATCGACCAAGGGGCGCGCCAGTACCATCTGCCACCGATTACCGACGTGAGTGACACCAATATCGGTCGCTTGGGTATTGAGTAGTTTGTCGCAGTAGTTGTTCTTGATCACGGCAAAGGCCGTCTCGGCATCGCGCGCACCTGCCACTTGGATGGCTTGCACTTTCCCTGCTTGATAACCGGCGGCCTTCAACCCGTCCCGTAAATCGCCGCCATAACCGACGGGCAAGGCCACGCTGGACTTCAGCGCCAACGGTGTCATTGCAGGGGTCATGCGTCCCTCGCAGCGCTGGGGGTGGGCGCGGTAGCCGTTGATGGCTTGCACCAGTTGCTGCTCCCCTTCGGCATAAGCGGGATTGGCGAGCAGGGGGAGCAAAGGTACGAGGCAGAGCGAAATAGAGCGGGAGGAACGAACGGTTAGGCGCATGAGTCGAACAGCTCAGATGGAATGACAGGGGGCTTGGCAGCAAAGGGGCTGCGGTAGTGACCGGCAAAGCCCGAATAGGACTGCGGGCTTCCACACAAGTTTCACTGGCAATAGATACAAATTCGCAGTTGAGGCCATGCGTTTGCTGAGCACTGTTGGTTTTATTCCTTTGCGTCTCAAGGTGCTGCACATCGATACTGGCAAAAGAGGCTCGCAGCAGCGAGCCGCGCGATATTAGACCGAGCGCCCCTCGGCAAGCCTTCGACACTGATTCAAGGATCAAACAATGCTGTTAAGCAAACGCGATCAGGCGCAGATCGAGCGTCGTCTGGTGGTGGCCCTGACCGACGCCTGTGAGACGGCCAAAGCCGAAATAGCAGGGTTCTGCTGGCTGACCCACGAGGTTGATTACACCGTATTCCCGTCCAGCCTGATGGTCGTCTGGGTCTTTGACACGCAGGCCAAAAAGAACCAGGCCCTTGCGAGTGGGCAGGGTGAACGCATGGTCGAACTGACGGCCGTGGCGTTAAGCGAAGCGGATATCCACGTCAGTCCGGTGTCGGCCCATGTGCACGTCGATACTGAAGAGCAATGTCAGCATGCCAATGCCGGAAACTGGCAGCAACGCTTGGCGCGCAAGCGCTCGACTCGGGGTTGAGTCGTGGCCAAGGACATCGAAAATCCCTGTATTTCCGTTTGCCAGTTGAGCGGTGATTTATGTGTAAGTTGTGGTCGCACCAAGGAGGACATCAGAAAATGGAAACGCATGAAGCGACCCGAAAAAATGGCCGCTGTGCAACGGGCGGGCCTGCGCCTGAAGAGCCTGCAGAAAAAGGACGCTTGAAATGCGGGTCTCAGTGCGGCTTCAGGTTCTGATCGACGCACCCTTGGGTAAAGCCTGATCCGCCTGAAAAAACGCATTCCCACAACTACACTGCGTGAACACCTCGGGAGCAAACATGAGCAACGCGAAAGAAGCGACTGCAATAAAATGGCTTCCAGATGTGGAAGAGCAGGACTACCCAGCCGCACAGTCCTACCTTCTTCTGCTATTCAGCGAAACCCGGGTGCAGAAAATAATTTCCGCCCTGCGTGCTGCAGACCTTACCCAATTCAAGGCAAAGGACATTTTCCGCGCGTCAGAACTTTCCCTGCTTGGCATCAGCAACTCCCATGTAGAGAAAGACCGCAGCAAAATCAAGAACGGAACGCCACTGTCACCGTTGCTGCTGGTCAGGGGAGAGAAGAACGACAAGCTGGTCATCGCGGACGGCTATCACCGCCTCTGCGCCATCTATGGCGTTGCCGAAGATGCCTGGATCAAGTGCAAGATTGTTTAGGCCGGGCCGCGTGAGATATCTGATTAGCGCCTTGTTTCATAGACTTGTCTTATGAGCGCTGCTGGCGGTGTTCGGCATAACCTCCGCGGAATCTCTTGCGGGTGCGCATAATGTGGCGTTGATGTGTGTAGACCAATGCCTAGAGTCCAATAGCTTCGCCGGTGGTGGAGTCAGTAGATCAATGGAGAGCCATGCATCAGCAAAAGACTAAGCACCGAATGTGGCCACTCAAACCGATCCTGCTGATGTGCTCACTCTACCTGCTGGCAGCAAGTGCCGTCGCCGCGCAGATGCCGCACGAGACGCTGACGATCATGGTCGAGGATGCTGCCGATCCCTGGTCGAAGAGCGACGGTACAGGTTACGCCAATGACGTAGTTGTCGCCGCGTTCAAGGAGATGGAGGTTGAGGTGCGCCTGAAAGTCGTGCCTTATTCACGTTGCAAATACATGGTGCTCAATGGTGAGGTCGCGGCCTGCTTCAACATGAGTTGGCTGCCCGAGTTCGATGGCAAGATCAAGCTGGCGGCGCTACCGATCTACGCGGCGAATGACGACATCTTCGAACATATCGAAGCCCCCTTGCCGAGGCCTCCAGACGGCATATGCACGTTGCCGCCCGGGACTGTACTGGGCATCACCAACGACTACGAATATTCGCCCCAGGTCATGGCGCTACAGAAGTCCGGAGTGCTGTTCGAGAACGTTCACTCGGACTTACTGAATCTGAAGAAGCTGGCCGCCCGGCGCTTCCAGGCGGCATTGATCATTACCACCGACCTTGAGGCAGAGGCTTATAAGGCCAGGCAGTCGGGCACAGAAAATTCGGTGCGCTTCGCCTTCAATTGCGGTGTGGTAAGCGCAACGATAGGCTTTAGCCTGGCCCACCCGGATGGATTGCGTGCACTGAAGACGTATGAAGAGGGATACCAACGTATCGGGGCCAAAGGCGTACTCAAGCAGATTCATGCACGCTGGTTTCCTTAGTTGCACCGCTGCCCGACAGGCAGCAGGTGCTCCGTAAGGGATCGTGTGAGCCTTAAGCCTCCCAGCCCGCCCCACTGACCGCAGCCTGCGCCAGTGGGTGCAAGTCGGCCCCATGATGCGTCGTCTGCCAGCCCAGCAACTCCTTGCGCATGCCGGGCGTCCAGAACATCTGCAGATGATTGCGCACGCCAAGCACGGCCTGTTGCTGGTCCGGTTCGCTGGCGAAGTACTGGGCGATCTGGTTGGCCATTTTGATCAGGTTGGCAGTGCTCATCGGCGTACCTCGGCCTTTGTTCCTGCTGTGCGTGCCCGGCGACGTTCGTCGAGTAGGCGTTGTTGTTCGTCGCTGAATGCCTGGTAACGTTTTTGCCACTCGGAAGGGTGGTAGACGCGGCTGACTTCCACGGCGGTGACCTTGTACTCCGGACAGTTGGTGGCCCAGTCGGAGTTGTCGGTGGTGATGACGTTGGCCCCCGATTCGGGGAAGTGGAAGGTGGTGTACACCACGCCTGGAGCGACCCGTTCGGTGACCCGCGCACGCAGTACGGTCTGTCCGGCGCGGCTGCCGATGCCGACCCAGTCACCTTCATTGATGCCACGGCTCTCGGCGTCGGTCGGGTGGATTTCCAGGCGGTCTTCGTCGTGCCAAGCGATGTTTTCGGTACGCCGGGTCTGGGCGCCGACGTTGTACTGGCTGAGGATGCGTCCGGTGGTCAGCAGCAGGGGATAGCGGTTGTTGACCTTTTCCTCGGTGGGCACGTAGCCGGTGAGCATGAAGCGCCCCTTGCCGCGCACGAATTCCTCGATGTGCATGGTCGGCGTGCCGTCCGGCGCTGCGGCGTTGCACGGCCATTGCAGGCTGCCGTGGCTATCCAGTGCGGCGTAGCTGACGTTGCTGAAGGTCGGCGTCAGGCTGGCGATTTCATCCATGATTTCCGACGGGTGCTGGTAGTTCATCGGGTAACCCAGGGCGTTGGCCAGGGCCACGGTGCCCTCCCAGTCGGCCTTGCCGCCCAGCGGTTCCATGACCTTGCGCACGCGCGAAATGCGTCGCTCGGCGTTAGTGAAGGTGCCGTCTTTTTCCAGGAACGAACTGCCCGGCAGGAATACGTGGGCGAACTTGGCGGTTTCGTTGAGGAAAATGTCCTGCACCACGATGCATTCCATCGCCGACAGAGCCGAGGTGACGTGCTGGGTATTGGGGTCGCTTTGGGCGATGTCTTCGCCCTGGCAATACAAGCCCTTAAAGCTGCCGTCCAGGGCTGCCTCGAACATATTGGGAATACGCAGGCCCGGGTCGGGTTGCAAGGTGACGTTCCAGGCCTGCTCGAACTGCGCCCGAACCACCTCGTTGGAGATGTGTCGGTAGCCAGGCAACTCGTGGGGGAAGGAGCCCATGTCGCAGGAGCCCTGAACGTTGTTCTGCCCACGCAGCGGGTTCACGCCCACGCCTTCGCGGCCGATGTTGCCAGTGACCATGGCCAGGTTGGCGATGCCCATGACGGCGGTGCTGCCCTGGCTGTGTTCGGTGACGCCCAGGCCGTAATAGATCGCCGCGTTGCCGCCGGTTGCGTACAGACGCGCGGCGGCACGGATGTCGGCAGCGGCGACACCGCAGATGGCGCCAAGGACTTCCGGCGAGTTTTCCGCGCGGCTGACGAACTCGCGCCAGTGGGCGAAATCGCTGCCTTCGCAACGGGCGTCGATAAAGGCCTGGTTGAGTAGGCCTTCGGTGACGATGACGTGGGCCAGGGCGTTGAGCATGGCGACGTTGGTGCCCGGGCGCAGGGCCAGGTGCAGTTCAGCGCGGGCATGCACCGAGTCCACCAGATCAATGCGACGTGGGTCGATGACGATCAGCCGTGCGCCTTCACGCAAGCGGCGCTTGAGCTGGGAGGCGAACACCGGGTGGGCGTCGCTGGGGTTGGCGCCCATCACCAGAATCACGTCGGCTTGCATTACCGAGTCGAAACTCTGAGTGCCAGCGGACTCGCCAAGGGTTTGTTTCAGGCCATAGCCGGTCGGCGAGTGGCAGACCCGCGCACAGGTGTCGACGTTATTGTTGCCGAACGCGGCACGCACCAGTTTTTGCACCAGATAGGTTTCTTCGTTGGTGCAGCGGCTGGAGGTGATGCCGCCAATGGAGTCGCGGCCGTATTTTTGCTGCAGACGGCGGAATTCGCTGGCGGCGTAGGTCACCGCCTCATCCCAGCTGACTTCCTGCCAAGGGTCGTTGATGTGCTTGCGGATCATCGGCGTGGTGATGCGATCCGGGTGGGTGGCGTAGCCCCAGGCAAAGCGCCCTTTGACACAGGAGTGGCCGTGGTTGGCCTGGCCGTTCTTGTCGGGAACCATCCGCACCAGCTTGTCGCCTTTCATCTCGGCGCGGAACGAGCAGCCCACGCCGCAATAGGCACAGGTGGTGATCACGGCGCGTTCGGGCTGACCCAGTTCGACCACGCTTTTTTCCATCAGGGTCGCGGTGGGGCAGGCTTGCACGCAGGCGCCGCAGGACACGCATTCCGAGTCGAGGAAGCTCTCGCCACCAGCGGCCGCGACCCGGGATTCGAAACCGCGCCCGGTAATCGTCAGGGCAAACGTGCCCTGGGTTTCTTCGCAGGCGCGTACGCAGCGGTTGCAGACGATGCACTTGCTCGGGTCGTAGTCGAAGTAGGGGTTGGAGGTGTCTTTCTTGTCGGCCAGATGGTTGTCGCCTTCATAGCCGTAACGCACCTCCCGCAGGCCGACCTGGCCGGCGACGGTTTGCAGCTCGCAGTTGCCGTTGGCCGAGCAGGTCAGGCAGTCCAGCGGGTGATCTGAGATGTACAGCTCCATGACATTGCGGCGCAGGGTGGCAAGCTTCGGCGTCTGGGTGTGCACGCTCATGCCTTCGCTGACCGGCGTGGTGCAGGACGCCGGGTAGCCGCGCATGCCGTCGATCTCGACCAGGCACATGCGGCAGGAGCCGAAGGCTTCCAGGCTGTCGGTGGCACACAGTTTGGGAATGGTAGTGCCCAGCAGCGCGGCGGCGCGCATCACCGAGGTCCCTTCGGGCACGCTGATGCTGCGGCCGTCGATGTTCAGGGTGACTTGCACCTGGCTGTCGCGGGCCGGGGTGCCCAGATCGATATCGGTTTTCGGGTCAAAGAGAGTAATCATTGCTCGGCCTCCGAGGCCAGCAGACCGAAGTCGGCGGGGAAGTGCTTGAGGGCGCTGGCGACCGGATAGGAGGTCATGCCGCCCAACGCGCACAGCGAACCGTAAAGCATGGTGTCGCACAGGTCCTTGAGGATGATCGCCTGCTCATCACGACCGCTCTGGTCAGGTGCGGCCAGCAGGCGGTCGATCACCTCCACGCCCCGGGTCGAGCCGATGCGGCATGGGGTGCATTTGCCACAGGATTCCTCGGCACAGAACTGCAGGGCGAAGCGCGCCATACGGGCCATGTCCAGGCTGTCGTCAGCCACCACCACACCACCGTGACCGAGCATGGCGCCGATGGAGGCGAAGGCTTCGTAATCCAGCGGCGTGTCGAATTGCCCTGGCGGCACCCAGGCGCCGAGGGGGCCGCCAACTTGCGCGGCCTTCAGCGGCCGGCCACTGGCAGTACCACCGCCGTAGTCTTCCACCAGTTCCCGCAGGGTCAGGCCAAACGCCCGTTCCACCAGACCGCCGTGACGAATATTGCCCGCCAATTGGAAGGGCATGGTGCCCAACGAGCGGCCCATGCCGTAATCGCGATAGAACTGCGCGCCCTTGGCCAGAATCAGTGGCACCGAAGCCAGGGTCAGCACGTTGTGCACCAGGGTAGGCAGGCCGAACAGGCCCTTCAACGCAGGAATCGGTGGCTTGGCGCGGACGATCCCGCGCTTGCCTTCGAGAGAGTCCAGCAGCGCGGTTTCCTCACCGCAGATGTAAGCGCCGGCACCGACGCGTACTTCCATATCGAAGGCCTGGCCGCTGCCGCCGACATTGGCGCCGAGGTAACCGGCGGACCGGGCGATGTCCAGCGCCTCGCGCAATGTGGCCACGGCCTGTGGATATTCCGAGCGCACATAGATGTAACCGTAGCTGGCCCCGACGGTGAGACCGGCAATGGCCATGCCTTCGATCAGCAGGAAGGGGTCGCCTTCCATCAACATGCGGTCGGCGAAGGTGCCGGAGTCGCCTTCGTCGGCGTTGCACACAATGTACTTCTGCGCAGCCTGGGTGGCGCGCACCGTGCGCCATTTGATCCCGGCCGGGAAGGCTGCGCCGCCACGGCCACGCAGGCCCGAATCGAACACGGCGGTCGCGGTCTGCTCGCCGCCCAGGGCGATGGCCTGGGTCAAGCCCTCGAAACCGCCGTGGGCCCGGTAATCCTCCAGGGACAGCGGCCGGGTAATGCCAGCGCGGGCAAACAGCAGGCGTTGTTGAGTCTTTAGATAAGGCAGTTCTTCCACCAGACCCAAGGCCAGTGGATGGGCGGACGACTCGCCTTGCAGCGCATCGAGCAGGGACGGCACATCGGCAGCGGTCAGCGGGCCGAAGCCGATACGGCCTTGCGGAGTGTCCATTTCCAGCAACGGCTCCAGCCAGTACAGGCCGCGCGAGCTGGTGCGTTGCAGGTCCAGGGACAGGGACAGTTGGCGTTCCTGGGCCTGAGTGGCAAGGGCCACAGCTACATCATCGGCACCTACGGCACGGGCAAGAGAATCAATCGGCAAATAGAGGCGCGGCATCATGCGTCCTCCTGGCAAGCGTCGAGCAATGCATCAAGACGCTCGGCACTGAGCCGCGCATGCACCTGGCCATCCAGCTCCAGGGCGGGCGAGCAGGCGCAGGCGCCGAGGCAATACACCGGGCGCAGACTGATGCTGCCGTCGGCGCTGCTGCCGTGGTCGTCCAGTTGCAGGCGTTCGCGCAACTGCGCTGCGAGCTGCTCGGCGCCGCGGCTCTGGCAGGACTCGGCGCGGCACAGACGCAGGATATGCCGCGCCGGGGGCGCGGTGCGGAAGTCATGGTAAAAGCTGATCACCCCGCGAACCTCGGCCTGACTCTGGTTGAGGGCGTGGGCAATCTCGGGGATGGCGGCATCCGGGATGTAACCGATGCCCTCCTGAATCTCATGAAGAATCGGCAACAGTGCGCCAGCAGAGCCCTTGTGGCGCTCCAGCACGCTGTTGACCACAGGCAATTGCAACATCTCATCAGGCATACAGCATTCCTCACGATCACGGGCAAACCAGGCAGTTGCCGGTTGTCCGAAAGTGTCGGCTGCGGCACTCACACCACGTCACGGTATCGTGGCATGTTCAGGCCGTTGGCCAGGGCACCCTTGGCGGGCATCTTGTTGGGCCCGATGCGGTCTTTGCCGCACCTCTTCAGGGCATAAAAGGCAGCTTGCCACGCCGCCTTTGATTCAACGGCACCAAAGCGACGTGTTCGGTTCTTTCTACGACCATGCGTTGAGTCTAGAAGAGGGTGGGCCGAGGTGTTGTCCTGAATGCTGTCGCACGAGCTGCGACATGTACAAGAAATGAGCCGAGACACTTTGACAAATGCGCTGCATGCCAACCACGTGGCGCGGTGCTGGCCTGGCTCGTCGCGGCGACTCTGCTGGTGGCGTTCTGGATTTGGTTTCACGGGTAACGCTGGAACTCAGGGTGTTGAGTTGCTAAATCCATGCGAAAGGCGGAAGTATCGAGCAAAGGCACGGGCAATGTTCAGCTTTCAATTCATAGGGCATGTACCGTAGCCTTTGGACGCAAAAACATGCTCAGGGAAGATCAAATGGCAGATAAATTTCACCGCTACGATGTCCAGGTCGTCTGGACGGGGAATGAGGGTACCGGTACCTCCTCTTATCGTGGTTACAGTCGCTCGCATGTTATTCAGGCCAAGGGCAAACCCCCTATTAATGGCTCATCCGACCCCAGTTTTCGAGGCGATCCGACTCGCTGGAACCCGGAGGAGCTTCTTCTCGCCTCCTTATCTGCGTGCCATAAACTGTGGTATTTGGGCCTTTGTGCTGAGGCCGGGATTGTGATCGTGGCCTACTTGGATAATCCGCAGGGCACAATGGTCGAGCAAAGCGATGGCGCTGGCCAGTTCACCTCAGTGGTGTTGAGGCCCAAGGTGACCCTGGCTCCCGGAGCCGATATCGAGAAAGCCCTAGCGCTGCATCATGCCGCCCATGAAAAATGCTTCATTGCGCGCTCTGTTAACTTTCCGATCAGTCTCGCTCCCGAAATATCGATAGGCTTGAGTACCTAGTCGTTACCAGCCTGTAACGATACGTCTTCTTGTGATTAGGTTGATTTTCACCCATTCCGCATCTCTATCATTCGAGTTGCCTGCTGCACAGGTCTTCCCCGCAACCTTGATCGGCCCCGCATGGGTAGACGCTTTCGAGTGTTTGCTAGGGGCGCTTTCCGCCGGTCGCAACAGACAAACGTCGACTAAAAGCCGCCCATGACCAGGGTTTGCTTTGGGCCGATACGCGAGCGGTAGGACGGGGCGAGCCATGGCCCCGGTCGCAGGCGTTTGAAATGCACGGCGTTACTCGACAGAATCTCGTCCCGATCCGGCCAAAGGTGCTGGACGTTCGTGGTGAAAAGGGGCTGCAGTTGAACGAACAAACATTGTCTATGCGCCTGGAGCGCGTGGCGGCGCATGTGCCAGCCGATGCGCGCCTGGCCGATATCGGCTCGGATCACGGCTACCTGCCGGTGGTGTTGATGCGCCGTGGAGCCATCACAGCAGCGGTGGCCGGCGAGGTGGCGTCGACGCCGTTCCGCTCGGCCGAACGCACCGTGCGCGAGAACGGCCTGGACCAGCGGATCACCGTGCGCCTGGCCAATGGCCTGGCGGCGATCGAGCCGGGAGACGGGATCACGGCGATCAGCATTTGTGGCATGGGCGGCGAGACGATCCGTGACATCCTCGACAGCGGCAAGGCGCGCCTGAGCGGCCAGGAGCGCTTGATCCTGCAGCCCAACGGCGGCGAGCAGCCACTGCGCCAATGGCTGATGGAAAATGGCTACCGCATCCTCTGCGAGGAAGTGCTGCGGGAAAACCGTTTCGACTACGAAATCATCGTCGCCGAGCGCGCCGGGCTGGTGATATACACCGCCGAGGAGTTGTACTTCGGCCCGCTGCAGATGCAGGCACGCAGCCCGGCGTTCCTGGCCAAGTGGCGGCGCATGCTGCGCCATAAGCAGCAAACCCTGACCAACTTCGCCCAGGCGCGGCAGGCTGTGCCCGTGGAGAAGTCGCAGGACATCTCCCGGCAGGCCCGGTGGATCACCGAACTGCTGGCTTGAGCCCGGTCTAGGGTTTGTACGAAAAGTCGTCGAGCGGCAATCAGGCAAGGCGATTTTTCGTACAAAACATAAGGCAAAGCGAGGGCCAATATGAATCGCCCTCTAATTCGTAGACACCGCTGAATAACAGCTTTTGGCCGACTCTGTTGAAAAGCCGGCCTTAGTTTCCATGCCAAAAAAGTAATCGCCTGAGATTTAAATCCAGAGTTTTCGCAGAGGCATTCGGACTGCGATTTCACCTGGCGGCGTGTCAAAAGGCGCTTTCACCGATCAATTTTGCGGCAGTTTGAGAAAATCGACTTTCTCAACACAATCGGCCGTTTTCTGCCTGTCGCGAAGGACGGCAATCGACCCGTTTCTGCCTGTCGTAACCGGCAGCTATCGGCCAAGGCTGTGTGAAAACGCATGCACCGTTTTCAAGTCTGCATTGCTACGTAAAATCTGCCAGCGTCTAGTTGGTCAGCAGATCTGAAATTTGCGTAGGAACGCGATTTTCGTTGCGGTTCTGACTGTCAAACTCGCTCTAAAACGTTTTCACACAGCCTCGGCCGATAGCTGCCTGTCGCGAAACGCTGCAGTCTCAAGCCACCGATCAAGAGTGCCAACGGTCGCCCAATAAGCCGGTGCGTCGCCATAAGATGAAAAAGCGTTCCGTCGCGCTAACGCGTTATCCAGATTGTGCGCAAGCTTCGGTTCATTCCTGCGTTGTGGCCGGAGGAGGGATCGGCGTGGTAGACGATTCCTCCTCCTGGAGTCCTTGGCGATGATCAGGCTTGCGCCGCGCTCATCCCGCCAGTGGCCATGGATTTTTTGCGCACCGCTTGATAGAGCAGGCTGGACACCATGAAGCCCGCAACGGCCAGTATGCTCATCAGGCTGAAGACATAGTTGTAACCCTGTTGACCGGGGAAGTGATCGAGGATCGCGCCATAGATGACGTAGGCAAACATGCCGGGTGCATAGCCGATCAGGCAACCGATGCCGAAGGCCGAGCCGGTGATGTGTTGGGGAATGCCGACTTCACCCATGGGGGCCCAGAACACGCCGCGCATGGAGAACACGATCAGGGCGAAGGACAGGGTGGCGGCCATGCCCGCATAGATGAAGCCCGGGCTTTTCGGAATCAGCATGATCACGCCCATCAGCGGCAACAGCGCCAGGAATGCCCATTTCAGGTAGCGGCTGGTGCTCTTGAACTGCTTGTCGGCAATGAAACCGCCGGCAGGCCCGCCGAGGATCTTCAGGAAGTACTGGTTGATGATGCCGTAGGCGCCCACCAATGCCACGGGCAACCCGTACATTTCCTTGAGGTAGGGAATGAAATAGGTCAGGCCGCAGTAGACGATGTAGACCATGAACACGTTGAGGCTGACCAGCCAGATTCCCGGTACCTTGATCGCTTCCATCAGGTTCGCCAGACCATTCTTTGGCTTGGCCACCGACTGCGCGTTGCCGCCCTTGAGCAGGAACCAGGTCAGGGTGCCGGCCAGAATGTCGATGACCGAGTAGAACAGGATCGCCGACTTCAGGCCGGTTTCGCCCGAACCCATGGCGACGAACACGCCCAGGGCGGAAAAGGCCACCAGTGTATCAACCACGCCACGCCCGCCTTCGAGCAGGCCGAACAACCGGCCTTGCTCCTGATCGTCACCCAGGTTGCGGATGGCTTTGAGCAGCGATGGCCAGAACAGGCAGTCGGCACAGACGGCCAACAGACAGAACACGATCAGCAAATTGCTGAAGGGCGGAAAGGTCGCCAGGTACAACCCCAGGCTACCGGTCCCGATCAGGCCGAGGGGGATTAGTTTGCGCGTGTCGTAGCGATCGGCGAGCAGGCCGCCAATCACAAACAGTGCAGTAGCGATGATCGCGTTGGCGCTCAGCAGCATACCGATTTCAGTGTGGCTCAAGCCCATCAATTCCTGCATGGGTACATAGAAGGCGTCCTTGAGGTTCGCCAGCTTGTAGATGGTGCCGCCACCGAGGATGAGGATCAGGAATCTGAGCCATTTGGCCTTGTTTTGAGTTGTCATTATTGTTCTCCGGGCGTAATCGGGTCGTCAGGTTCAGGCGTTGGAAGGGGTGGCAAGGGTCAGTTCGGCCAATGTGCGCAATTCGGCCAGCAGGCTACGGACATAGGCGACCTGGTTGTTCGCCCAGCGGTGTTCATCGGCCAGCATTCGCTCAAGCGAGTAGCCGTTCGGGAGCGGCGTTTCGCTCATCTCCCGGTAAGTAATGAAGGGATCGGCCGCCTCAAGGCTCTGGCGGAAAGCCGGGGCCACATAGTGGTTTTCCTGCTCGAGAATGAATGCGATCACCTGCGGGGTTGCTTCGCCCAGCATCAACAGCTCGAACAGCATGCGGGCGCTGGGCAGATCGTCCTCGTCGCTGCCCTGCAATACGCCGTAATGGCCGAAGCCGTTTTGTTCGGGGACGATGCGCACACCCTTGAGGTGAGTCTGGCGGATGTGTGGCGCCAGGTTACGCAGGGCCTGCAGGGGCGGTTCGCAGGCATTGATCATGTTGCCGAAGTCGAACAGAGCATGCAGGCGAGGGTGGTTGAGGCGGTTGAGCAGTTGCGCGATTTCGCCGCTCTTGAGTTCTTCATGCTGCTCGAAGTCAAAGTACAGATCGTGTGCGTCGGCCTGTTGTGCGAGGTAGTGCAGGTCAGTCTCGATCACGTCCATGACCCGCGACAGCGTGCCCTCGTAACGTGAGTAAACACGGATGTTGCGCACCCCCAGGGCCCTGGCGATGGCGATCACCTGGTCGACATCCTTTTTCAGCGTGCTGCTGATTTCCAGGTGCACATCCAGCCCCAGCGCTTTGGCCTTGGCGGCAAACGCCTGGAGCTGCGCGGGTGACATTTGGCTCAGGCTGTTTTCCTCGCCGTCGAGCAAGTGCAGGCTCAGGCCTTGCAGCTCGTGGCGATAGGCGAAGTCCAGCAGGTCGGCAGGGGTGACACGACCGTGGGTGAGGTTGGTCAGTAGCGGGTAGGCGTGGGCAAACAGGCGCAATTGCCCGAGACGCTCAAGCAACCGCTGGGCCAGTGCGTCCGTCAGCACGGGAGCAGCCCCGTGTTCGACCACCTTATGGCTCAGCAAGGCGTTGAATCGTTCCTGGATCTTATTGTTCATTAGAGTCGTTCCTGGTTCAGACACCGGGTCTACCGGCGCAGCCTTTATCGCGCCAGTCAGGAACTCTCGATAGATCCATTATCAGTTAATTGATAAGACCACTTGCCTCGCATCAAGTGGTCGGCGGCAGATAACCTAATGTGCGCAAGGCCCGGGCCAGCGCCTCGACACGCTCCCGGGCCTGGTTTTCAGGCGTGCCGGCAAAGCCGATCAACAGGGCCGGCGACAGGGCATGCTTGATGCGGTAGTCGCTCAAGGCGTAGGTGTGGATGTTGTGCTGGGCCAGTTGCCGGGCGATATCAGTGTCACTGAGTTCGGGGGACAGCCAGGCGATCAGGTGCATGCCAGCATCCGTCGGAGTGATCCTGAAGAAGCTGCCAATCTGCTTTTCAAGCTGTTCGATCAATGCCTGCTGGCGCGCCTTGTACAGCGCACGCATGCGGCGGATGTGCCCCAGAAAGTGGCCTTCGCACATGAAGTCCGTCGTTGTCGCCTGAAGCAGTGTGGGCGGACTGCGATCCATGACCGCGCGCAAGGTGCAAAAGGGTTCGACCAGGGCCTGCGGCAGAATCACGTAACCCAGTCTCAGTGACGGAAAGAGAACTTTGCTGAACGTTCCGACGTAGATCACCCGGGCCATCTGGTCCATGGCATACAACGCCGGGAGGAGGCGGCCACTGTAGCGAAACTCACTGTCGCAATCGTCCTCGATGATCCAGCTCTGATGTTGCGCAGCCCAGTCGATGAGTGCCTGGCGCCGCGCATAACTCAGCGTGACACCCAAAGGATGCTGGCGCGAAGGCGTACAAAACACCAAACGGGCATCAGGGCACTCGGTCAGGCCTTGCTGGACATCGATCCCCTGTTCATCGATACGCAACGGAATCACCTGAGCCCCCTGGGCTTGCAGCGCAATGCGCGCGGCGATGTGCCCCGGGTCCTCCATCCAGACACTGTCCTGCGGATTGAGCAGCAGCATGCCCAGCAGGTTGAACGCTTGCTGCGCGCCGGAAACGATCACCACTTGCCCGGCACTGCAGTCGATGCCACGCGCATCGAAGACGTATTCGGCAATCGCTGTGCGAAACGCGTGCAAGCCTTGTAACTCGCCATAACCCAGAATGGCCTTGGTTGGCTTGAGCAGATGACGGTTCATCAGGCGCCGCCAGATCGCCTGCGGGAATGCATCATAGGTGCTGTGGCTGGGCAGGAAGGAGGTCGGGGTCGCGGGGTCCCAGTCGGCATAGGACACCCCACGAAAATGATCGCTGCGCAGCGACAGCATCGACTGGCTCAGGTCGGACAGGCGTGGTGGCTGGCGCTGTTGCTCGTCCTCGATACCCCGGCTTTCCCACTCAGTGCCGACATACGTACCGGCGCCAGTGCGCGAGGCCAGGAAACCTTCGGCAATCAGTTGATCGAAAGCATTGAGAATGGTGATCCGCGACAACCCCAACTCGTTGCTTAAGGTCCGGGTCGACGGCAGGCGCACGCCCCCCTGGATTCTGCCGTTGAGTATCTGTTTGCGAATCTGCAGATACAGTTGGCGGTACAGGGGAATGGCACTGGCACGGTCCAGCTTGATAGCCGACAGCAGCAAACCTGCGGGGAATTTCATGACATGCTCGTCTGGGTGAAATGGGATTTGATCTGGAAACCGTCAGGCGACGGGGAGGTAAGGGTATCGAGCGATATCCGATAAGTCATCCGTCTGGCGTTGATGTCCGGCGCAATCCGGTCCCTAGATACCACTGAACAGGCCGATGATCACGGCATTGACCAGGTCGATGAAAAAGCCAGTGTTGTAATGCGTCTTGAAAACGGCGCAGTTCTCACCTCAAAGAAACGATAAAGCCCTGTAAAATCATGGGTCTGTCGTATAAGGATGGCGGAGGCGATGTCTGACTGACAGGTTCTTTCAAAGTCCCAAAAAGGGCAGATTCACGTCACCTCATAAGCGTCCGCTTCTGGCCCTGAGTGTGTAAAAACGCAGCCACTGTTTTGAAGTCTGCGTCGCTACGTAAAATCTGCCAGTGATTGGTTGATCAGTGGATCTGAAATTTGCGTAGGAACGCGATTTCGGCTCCGATTCGGACATTCAAACCGGCTCTAAAACGTTTTTACACAGCCTCGGCCGATTGCTGCCGGTCATGAATGACCGGAATCAACCCATTTCTGCCTTGATCGTAGTGATTGTGAGCTTCTGCATCGCTGTGCTTTTTCCGATGTTGGTATCCACGATCTTGAGTAGGGCGGTCAGGTGGGCTCTTCTCGCTCTAAGCGTTTCGGATATGGATGAGCTGTTTTGTGTCGCAGCGTTCATGGCTTCGATCCTTGGAGTGATTTAAACAGCCCGCGAAAGCAGGCTGTTTCAGGGTAAACGGCTGTTACATCGCGAGCAGATCGCGCGTGCGATGCTTGCTCCCACGGTCTACCAGGTCGCGCCACCTCCAACTGCCCGAGTTTTCACCCTGCTCAGGGATGTCGAGCTTGAACAAGGACACTAGGTCGCGGCCAATCAGGTTGGCTGCAGCGTAAAGCTTACCTCCCACATCAAGCAGCGCTTGGGCGGCTTCATTCCACGTTTCCTCCAGGGCGTCGTGGGCCAGTCGCAAGGCGGTGATGATCAGTAGCTGGCGGCGATGTTGTTCGGTCGCGGTAGTGAGGTTTTTCGCCGCTTTCTGAGCGTCTGTGCTGGCTGCTTTTTCGCCTTCGACGTCGCCCCAGGCCACTGCCTGTGCGTAAGCGGTAGCGGCCCGAGTCTCAGCCTGCCGTGCGCTGGCCATCTCTTCCTGCGTTTGCTGGCGAATTTCCTCCAGGCGAGTGCTCAGGCTGTGCCGTTTAGCGTTGAGTTCCAATTCATCCGCCATCCAGTTCGCCATGTCGGCAATGTAGACCAGCCATGCAGCTTGCCGGGCTCACAGAAGGGAGATAGGAACGTGGTGATGCCGGTCGTCACTACGAAATTTGCTGGTCGATGGCGACGCAGCAGGCCACGTGCGATGCGATTACGAATCACGAAAAGAGATTTCGCTCCGTCTTCGGTTCGGCTATGTCGTCCGGCGAACTCGGTGTGGTGGAGCCGGATTGCCCAGGACGGGTCGGCACGACCTTACAGCGGTGTTGAATTCATTCTTTTGTCAGCGCTTCGGTCGGACGCGACCCCGGCTAGATCGCAGACAAGTCAGCTCCTACGCCCTCCGGGCAGAATCGGCTCCCAGTTTGCTGCGCGACAGCGCGGCGACGAAGGTGGGGCGGGATCTCCTACCGCCTGGCGGCCAGAAGCGGATTTGTAGTGCGACACATACTGCTCTGTGGGGAATGGTTGCGGCGCGTTGTGTCTGGCAGACCTCATTGCCTGATTCGCAGGCACGTCTGCGCCCGCAGATTTGCGAAAATTCGCTTTCTATATTTCAGATAAAAGAAGAGTTTCAGGCACAAAAAAACCGGCTCAAATGGCCGGTTTCTTTGGATCTGTGAGTCGGTAGAAACTCACAATGTGTAGCTATTTGGTGCCCGAGGGAGACTCGAACTGTAGCCCTATAGCCCTTGAAGAGTTGGCTTTGAGTGTTCGGACTGAGTTTCTCTACTCCCATTCCTACTCACATAACTTGGCCATGCTGGCTATATGGTTTTGCCATCAATTCGGACGATCGCCTTGCCGCTATCCGAAGCAGGAATTCTCACTTCTACGAGCTTCCCCGAATCCGTAGTCACCTTGATGATCACGCTTGTGGGAGGTGGGCGCAGGTCGTCTCCACATACTAGGTCAACCGCGTCCTGGCATGATGCATTGTCTTCGTCCAGTGGGTCCCACAAATCCCCATTCACTAGTGGCGCAGTTATCTGGATGATCGGCATTTCCTTTCTCCTATTCAGGTTTGACGTCGCTTCATGGCTGAGCCAACGATCGGGGATCATAGCGAATATCTAGCGGGTCAGAGACGGAATCGAACCGTGCTTTTACAGCCTTATAAATAGTAGGCAAATTCAGTTACGTTTCTCGGCGTGCCCCCAAATCCGCCCCCAAAAATAAATCCTCTCCATAAGCGTTGCGCTGTCACGGAGTTCTACCTCTCATGAATAGACATCGGCCTAGAAGATTTCCAAGGCGTTCTTATTGCCAACATTTGCCAGCTCGATACTACCATCAGAGGTCGTCCAGGACATGAGCCTGAGTGCCTGCATACCTTTTGTGACATGGGTACGCCATGCTAATTGACCATTTCGAACTATTTGTTTCCCTCTATCAGCTCCAGTACAGAAAGGACTGTTCTCGTACTTCTCCAGTCTAGCGACAACATGTCTTAGAACGTCAAAGCAGGTACTGGCGAAGTTTTGTGTCCCGTAGCATTGGTGAGATTTCAGCGACTCTATAAATCGAGGCCCCAAGGTGAATGTCTGCCAAACGTCAAGGTCGGTATGATGACCTCTGTCTCGGAGCGCAGTGAGTGCCCCTACAAATATCGCAAGCTTGAGCTCATAATCAGAAACCGCCGCCTCATAAAGCTTGTAAGCATCCAAACCTAATAGATAGTCTTTGTAGGATTGGTAAAGCGGGATATTCACCGACACGTCGAAAGGTATGGTTTGTGTGCCGATAGGCTCTAGAGATTCAACAGTGCCATTAAATTCGATGTTTGCAGCACCTGGTGCAACTGGGTGATGAAGGAATGATATAGAACGTTGGTGTATCTTCATCGCAAGTGACACCTCCTCAAACATCTCGTTAAGCTCGGAGGTGCGAACCATATTACGACCAGTTACGTTAGGATTTAAGCTCCTGTTTGTCCAGTCAGCGACACAGTATGGTGGCGCGATTTCTTTATTCAAGTGCATTGACAGAATATTATTCACCGTCCTGGCAATGTCTCTTCCCGAATAGTCAGTGTTTCCCATGGAGGCAAGGTTACTATTGAAGGCCTGAGCGCTGGGAAACAAATTTTGCGCAGATAGCTTGTTTATTGCATCATCTTCTATCAGCACGCTGCTAGACTCATTTTCTAAGTCTCGCTTTATGGCTATTAGGCTTTCAACAAGAATCCCAATTTCCGCGTCGGTGCAACTAGCTGGTGCGATCAAGAAGTCGCAGCTTACCAAGACTTGCATCAGCCGCGCTCCGCAAGGCTTTTACTTTCCCGTTTTTTCTTTGTTGCTTCGAGCAATATGTTTTCGACTTCGATGTCTGTTTGATCAAAGAACTCGTCGGGCCATTCGGTGATCGCGCCGTACTCTGAAATATCAACAGGCCTGAACGATGACTTACCGCCACTCTTCTCTATAAAAAGTATAGATGACGAGTTCTGTATTTCATTCGAGCGGCTTTGAGCGATCCTAAGTCGAAGCCTATTGATCAAGTACTCACTATGCGTCTCGACTATGCATTGAACCTTTCGCTGCGAAATCGCGATGAAAAAATCGCACAGCCTTGACTGCACCTTCGGGTGCAAGTGCAATTCTGGTTGCTCGAAAATTAGTATGTCGTTCGGAACAGCAAGTAGGCACATGATGACAATTGGCAGGATCTGGCTGACACCGACTCCAACGTGTGTCAAATCTTGCCAATTGTCTGTTTCTGTTGTTTTTACTAAGAGCTCGTACCCGAGCTTCCCTTTGTCGGATGTTTGTACGGATGTCACCACTCCAAGGTGGGTTAGCCAGTCCGTACACGCCTGCTCAAGGGTGGCACCTTTAATCTCAAAGCTAAGGCGATTATTTTCGAGTACGGACGGGGCCGGATACCAAACTCTTTTAGTCTTGTTTATGTGAAGAATTGCCGCAGTATATTCGCCTTTCAAACCAACTTTGGTTGGGTCGGTTAGGTCGAAAGCCTGATACATGGCTTGCGGTTCATTTCGCAGTGGGCCAAGATATTTCACGCTTCGCTCAAAGTAGAATGACAGATAATTATCTACTTGATGGAAAGAACTGAGTTCGAAGTTGGTACGCCTTCGGTTCTTCTTCGCATTCACATACCAAAAGCCCTGCAGCTCGTCTCGATTTCGGATCAAAAAATCAAATAGCGCTTTACTGTCTTTTTCATCTAAGCCCGAGACGAAGGCGCGCCAAGTGCCTATGTCTGCCCCTTCTTCGCTTAGCAGTTCTTTTGAAATTACTTCAGGTCGCAACACAATCGCATGGGTTGCAAATAACTCCTTCACTTTAGCGAGGCTCAGATTTTTGTCTTTTTTTCCATCAATTAGACTCAAAATATCTTCTGGGATAACAAAGTTTCTTAGTCGCTCGTCATTTTCGGTACTTATGAGATTTCTTAGTTTGTCGAAGAAGGATTTTGGTAATACAAGTTTGTCTAGGTCGATGATTTCAGGTGTTTTAATTTGGCGCATAAAACTGGCGCCCCCTATTAGAAAGGGTACAAGCTGTAGTGCTAGTTTCTTGGTGTGGTCGTAGTTAATCGCGACATTGTTTGGGATTATATTTTGTCGGTCACAACCCTCGATACGGTAATCTGGATATTCTTTTTCAAGCAGGTCTTTGCTTTTAGAGTTTAGCGAAACTAATTTGTATAGTGATTCGCTGTTGGTGTTGGTCGGCTCTAGCTCTCTAAAGGATAAAGTCTCCTCTCTGCCCTCTCTGTCTGTGAGCTTAATTAGTCCCTTTAAAATAGTGGGGTGAAACTGGCTCTCGTAACCTTTTACATGTTTTTCATCTTTTGAGCCGAAGGTATAATCAAGATGAATGGCGCTAAAGGATGAGGGCCAGAATCCATCTTCCTCAAACGATAGATCTATTTTTATAGCTATATTGTTCTCGTCGGAAGTGTAGTCCAAAATATCGCTGAATGAGCCGAGGCGAACTAAATGGCCGTTCAATGAAATGGAGCTTTTAAAGTATCTTAGAGAGAATGTCTGGCTAAGCATCAGCAAGGCTTGAATTATCGAGCTTTTGCCTGAGCTGTTGGATCCGCACAAAATTGACATGTTAGTGAGCTGTATAGGCTCGTGGTTCGTCAAAGACTTAAATCGCGTTAATTCTAGTGTATTTATCATTCTTCCCTGGCTGCGTGCAAAATCTTATATAGATAGGACTGAATGGAGGTTAATTTTCGACCTGACCAGCCTCGTTAGCGCGAAGCTATCACAGGCTTAAATGCCAATCTAGTGCAAGTTTTGCGGCTTGTTTTCGCCTAGCCCCGGCAACACTCACGTGACCCTGACGCTTTCAGACTTTTGCCTACCTAGTACGGGTGAGTGATACGCCGCCGCTGCGGCAGATGCGTATCATAGGAGTAGGCGGCGGATAGCTGGTGATGCGCTACCAGACAGGCGCGTGGTAATTACTTCAAATCAGATGTTATTTTGCGTGTAGACCCCGCCAGAATCAACGACGCCCCCTCCAAGATCATTATTGCTGATCCTCAGCAACGATGCCGAGGGAAGCACAGGCGGAACCGACGATCATCTCGCCGTAGCAGAGAGGGACTGGGCCACCTTGGGTCATGGTGTTTTTGATGCCGGAGAAGTTGTAGCTTGGCCGGTTGTCGGCCGACTCCGAGCTGCTCAGGCCTGGCTGGGTTCCAGCGACCATCTGGGCTACGCCACCAAGGGCAAGGGATATCCCGACGGACCCGATCAGCGAGCCAGCCGTGGTGCCGAACAAAGCAGTGGATCCCACGGCGCCAGCAGCGAGGCCGCCAGAGAAGTAACTTGCAGCCACCACCAGCGCGATTCCCACGACCGTTTGCAATCCTCCACTGCTCTTGCTGCCTTCGACTACTGGTACGATCCGGATGGTCCCGCTGCCAGGCGGATTACGGATCTCATCCATACCGATATTGCGATCGCCGTAGTACATGGCGAAGACGATCCCTTTTGACCGGGCCTCGTTCATGTATTGCGTAAAGCCCTTATGAAGCACGCTAAGTGCCCGCACTACTTCAGCAATGTCGCTTACGACTAGGTTGTGTTCTTTGCCGAAGCGCTAACCGAGTGCGACGCCCAGCTGGATATTTCGCATGCGCTCTGTCATATCTTGACCTTCCTATTCATTGAGATTGTGACGCCTTGCACGCTGTTCAGTCGTCGGGATCGTTATCTTCATTAAGTACCTTAAAGCTATGGCACACACACACATGCGGGGAAATCCCGTATGTCAAAACCAGCAGGGCTCGTATGAATCGGAGCGGCGGCACGTGGATTCATCCTAGGTCGTCGTCATCTTCATCTTCGAGCTCGCCAAGCGGTTCGTGGAAGTAGGGCATCAGGTCGGCGGCCGCATCCAGGCGATCAGCTACGCTGGCCGATTCGTCATTCATAATCACCAGCAGGAAATCCAGCGGATCGTTGTATTGCCCGAACACGTCTGGCTTTTCTTCATCAGAAGTCATTTATTTCACCGAACGCAGATGAGTGGGCGGTGGTGCAGAGGGGCCAAACTTCCCTTTTGCCGCTTTCTGAGAGGCAGTTTCGGCCGCTTCCTTCTTGCCGACATCGCCTTTCTTGGGGTGGTCATACGGCATTAACCCCAACGCAATTTTCGCGGCCAGGTCTGGGTTCAGCTTTTCGTTGTCACGCGCAATGCGCTCAAGCAGAGCCCTGGTGTCAAACGTCAAAGCGTCTGGAGTTCCGGCTTCATCGGAGTTAACTTTTTTAACCTCAGACTTAACCTTTTTAACCTCGGACTTGACTTTTGGGGGCGGTTGATCTGATGTGCCGCGCCGCTGCAGATAGCCGGTCACGTCTTTGTCCTTGGATAGCTTGGAGCCCGCTTGGGGCGCGGTCTTCACGCTGTAGCCTGCATCGATTGCGGCCTGGGATTTGCTCGCTCTGGACAAGAGAGCGTCAGCAAACCGGCGCTTTTTGTCGGTTAACGCCATTTAACTTTTCCTGAGCGGGGGAGAAAATCTCTACGTGCGGTGGGGGGCGGTGTCCGGCACAAAGGCCTCTACGGTTTCGCACCGCCCCACCCCTGGTTCACGCTGTAAGAGTGAACCAGATCGATCCTAGTAGCCGGGGTCAATGGTCGGCGGGTTCGTGCGCAGCGCCTCGATGGCCTGCTGGTAACTCATGCCCTGGGCGAGGAAGCCATCGATCTCTTTGCGGATACGGTCACGGCACGCAGCCTGATAGAGCAAGGCACGACTGTGAGCGATCTGGTTCAGCGCCTGCTGGATCGGCTTTGGGAGCGGTTCGGGTTTGATGTGGCTCATCGGAATGTCCTCAAGAGGCGACCCGATACAGGCCGCCCCTTTGCTGATCGTTAAGGCGTGGTGGTCAAAGGCACCAGGCGCATTGATGTGGGTGCGTACACCGCCAGGCCTGCGCGCAGCTCGGCCAGGATGGTCACGAGGTTGCGTTTGAAGTTGTCCCCATCCATCCGGCTCGCTTCTACCGTGACTTCTTGGCGGTCGAGCAATGCCGTGGTGCTGGTGTCGAGGATGAGCGCGCCCAGCTCCGGCATCCCCATGGTCACCACGACAGGCGTACCCCACAGGCTTGGTGGTGCCGGGTCGCGAGGCGTACCAATCACGTACTGTCCATCACCGGTATCGGCGCGCTCGCTCTCGATAGCGAACCAGTCACGCGGGTTCATCACGATCACGTTAGGGTTCCAGCCGGCGGCCTTGAGGTCAGTCAGGGCCAGGCCAATACGGTCCACAGGACGACCCGTCAGCCCGGGCGTTACTGTGGTTGCTTGCGCGATCAGACCGAGAATCTCGCCCGCACCACCATCACCGATCAGCAGTTCCTGCTCCAGCTTCTGCCGTACGCCCACGCTCATCAGCAAGCCGATCTGCTGTTGGAGCTGGGAGTTATCGTTGAGTACTTGAAGGCTTGCCGGAATCCAGGTGGCGATGGTGGCGATCTCTGCGCGAGAAAGCTTGGTGGGCAGTTGGCCCTCGGCTTTGGTGTCGCCTTCTTTCGCCTGATAGGCGGCACCACTCAGGTAACCGTCAAGCTGGACGTACTCATAGGTGGAACCTTCGACCGGCACGATGGGCAACACATCCAGCAGGCTCAGCCGCGGTTGAGGGATACCCTGAATACCAGGTGCGCGAGTGGGCGCGGTCGGGTAGCTGGTCGAGCCAGTGGTGCCCTTGTCAGGGTTGGTCACCGCAGCGCGCAGGCCAGATTCTACCGTGATACGGCCGGTCGACTTCTGGCCTGCCCGGATACCGGACAGGCCCTCGGCATCACACACTGCCGCGCTGATCGCCTGGGCATCGCCGGTAGTGGTGCCGGTAGCGGCCTTCAAGCCACCCGCCACGGCGCGCTGCTCCAGCTCATGCAGCCGAGCGCCGAATTCGGTCTGCTTCTGGCCTTGGCCTTCAATGGTTTCCTTGTGCGCTTTGAGCACAGTAACCAGTTGGTCCACGTCCTGGGTCATTTCGGTAATCTCTTGGGTGATGGTCGCCATTGCCTGGCGGCCATCCGTGGGAGTTTGGTTAGCGTTGAGGGCAGCTTTGAGCTTGCTCCAGCGCTGATCGTGAGTAGTTGTCATGGGTAATCCCATTTGCGGTCTATGGGCACCTCGACAGCGCACGGCGTGAGGAGGTGTGGCATTCCCCCAGCGCATAGCGTGAGTTCATGCCAACTACGTTATGCACGCACGCCAATCCCCGTCTGCGGTTAACTCCGACGTTAAGCGGCGGTATTCGTCGCGAATCGCGCAATGTCGACGATTTTGTAGAAGCGCCGATTCCCCCGGCGCACAAACGGGATGGGGGCCAGGCCATCAGCAGCCAGTCGGCGCAGGTAGCTGGGGGCGTATCCCAGCAGGTCAGCGGCGGCGAACTCCGGCACCAGACCGCCAATCAACGGCGTCACACCCACAGCGGTAAGGCGATCAGTGATCTCCTGTTCGATCTCACTCATGGTTAAACGTACTCCTCTGTAGTGGAATCTCGATTGGGCTGGAGGGCTTGTGTTCCGTGGGCTGTAATGGTTTTTGCGAAACGCTTTGTCCCGGCGTTGTCTCGCCGCCGATAAGGCTTAGCCCGTCCTGATCTAACCGGGCGTGCCACTTCTCCAACGCCTGGCGCTTCAAGGTCTCGGCGGTGGTGTGGATGTAGGTGGCGTCCATGTTCTTCAGTGCATGGTTCACCAGCATCTCGCCCACCAGGTAATCGATCCCCAGATCCATCCAGGCGGTGCGGGCCACCTTGCGCAGATCGTGGCTGCTCCACTGGTGATCGCTCAGTGTGGAGAACACCAGCGTGGCGGTGGTGGCACTCATGGCCCCGCGCTTGGTGCCAGGGAACAGGTAGGCCCCCTGATAACCGTTGACCAACTGACGGGCCTGATAACGGCGCAGCAGCGCGCAGGTCTGCTCGGTCAGCGGCAGGGTGTGCTCGGCCTTGGTCTTGGTGTCTGCGGCGGGGATGAACCACAGGCGCGTGGTCAGGTTGATGTTTCTCCACAAGGCCGTTCGGGTTTCGCCCAGGCGCGTCCCATGGCACAGCATCATTAGGGGCAACATGGCGTCGGCGGGCCGCGTACCGAACTGGGCGGCGAGCTTGGCCAGCACGTCGGGCAGATCATCACTGCGCAGCCGGGAGGGCTTGGGCTTGATGCGTGCCGACACAAAGTCGCTGTACTTGAGGCCCGCCATGGGGTTGAGGCGCAGCAGTCCCAAGCGTTGGGCCTGGCGCATCGCCGCAGCCAACACGCTGTAGACCAGGCGCACATACGACAGCTTGTAGCGTTCCTGTAGTGGCCACATCAGCAAGCTATCCAATGATGCCTTGTCGAAGTCGGACAGCGGCAGGTTGGCCAACCTCGGCACCAGGTGGCAGGTCAGCGCGGATTTAGCCCCAGCCTTACGCTTGGCGGAAAGGCTGCGGTCCCGCAACATTCGGTCGGTGTACCAATTCAGCAGATCGCCCGTGATTGCCCAGGCATTCTCTGTTGAGGCTGCGTCCGGATCGATCGCCCGCCGCGCAAGGATGGCAGGCAAGGTGGCCTGCATCAGCTTGGCGTTGATACCGGGATAGTTACCAGCTTTGCCCCACTTACCGCGCACCACAACGTGCCAGGCACCTTTGGCACGACTGGCCGTGGAGTAACGAAACCTCAGCTCAGGAAATCGAGGGTCGCGCAGTTGGCGCGCGGTGCCGGTCGCCTGCCTGCGGATCTCGGCATCAGTAACAGTGACGTGCAGCGTGGTCATGATTTCAGTCTCTGAGATGTGCCGAAAACTCGGCCGATCTAATGTGTTGCCCAACTTCCCCTAACGGGGAGAGTTAACTTCCTCAATCTGAGCGCATCTCTGGTAACGATCAGGTAGCGGTGTGAGCGTTAGTGGTCTTCCACCATTGGTGGAGCAGATCTGCGCCATCCACCAATGATGGGGGCCTATGCAAGATCAGCGTCCGGCCAGCGCCACCGGACTACCTCCAAGGCTTCTGCTCGCGTTATGGGCTCCCCGATCATCGTGCAGAGTGGTTTCCCGTCACGCATGACCTGCCAATGGCAGCGGCGCTCGATACCGTCATTCGAGGCAAGCTCCGCGATCAGTTCAAGGCGGTGGTTTTTGATGTAGGCCCGCACCCGGTCATTGAGTTTGCTTGCAGGCGAAACCCGAACACGCTTGCCGCTCAATTTCGCCGCAAATCCGAGATTGATCAGGTAGGCGAGGGCGGCCATCAGACCTCCTCCGAATCGTCATCGGTGAAGT
The DNA here is from genome assembly GCF_036346185.1 of Pseudomonas sp. 10C3. Lineage (NCBI taxonomy): Bacteria > Pseudomonadati > Pseudomonadota > Gammaproteobacteria > Pseudomonadales > Pseudomonadaceae > Pseudomonas > Pseudomonas sp. 10C3. Next base: position 103,980 of record NZ_JASJVE010000004.1, read on the forward strand.
TCTGAGGATGTGCCTGATTAATGAATTTGTTCCAGTCGTGCCCTTTTTCTCCAGTCGTGCCCATGTCCAAGGCTGGGCGCGACTGACCGTCAGAGGGCACGACTGGTGGGAAGGGCGCGTACTCACCCTTGGCCTGGGGCAGCGACCAACTCACAATTGTCTCTCCGCCAAAGCCTGATCGAGCCGTCACAATCGAGAGCCGTTCGCGGGCATTGCGGATCTGCTTTTGCGTGTAACCGTTGCCGGTCATTAGCGCCTTAGCTGCCTTACCTGTCAGAGGGCCGTCACTCAATATCCGCCGAAGCGCCTCGGCGGGATCGTCGGCATCGTCCAGGCGATCGTCATCGACTGACTCAACATCGCCGAGAATGTCACGCGCTGACCCCTGTATCAGGTCGCCCCACGCAACACAGGTAGTCTCGATCCCGCCATCAATGGTTACTGGCTCGATGGTGTAAGAGACGCCGCCTTCGTCGGTGCCAATATTGGATTTAGCCCGCGCCAATACTCGCGCATCAGAATCTTGCTGTTTTGCGGCCACCAGCACTGTCCGGGCCAATGCCGAGAATGCTTGCGAGCCGATCACCCGATCTGCTGGCGCCGAACCCGCGCCACCCTTGGCAAAGTGGCTGATACCGACCACGGCGCACAAATTGGCCTCGGCGAAGTCCACCACGCATTGCAGGCCACGCCTGACATCATTGGCCTTGTGCATATCCCCTTTCACGGCACTGACCACCGGATCGAGCATCATTAATGACACACCGCCCAGCTCGCGCACCGTGTCGCGCAGCAACCCGATATCGTTCGATGGGTCGAAGGGGTCAGCGTCGCCTTGAGCGTTGGTGCGCCCCTGAATGATGTGCACTCGCGACAAGTCAGCGCCCGCAGCGATCAGGCGCGGCACCAACGTGTCTGCCGGGTCATCTTCGCTCGACCAGATCAAGACACTGCCGCGCTCAGGACAAATCTCACCGTCTGGCCACCGTCCGCCCGTGGTAATGGTCGCAATCAGGCTAATGAGCAGCGTGGTTTTCCCTGTACCACCAGCACCCGCGAGGATGTGCAATTTCCCCTTGGCCAACCAGCCAGGCCAAAGCCACCGAATGGCAACAGGCTTGATATTGGCTGCGCTGACAGCGTTTACCTTCCATACGGCGGGGACATTGGGCGCTGCTTTGATATCGGCAACCTGTAACGGGCTTATCGGGCCTTTCCACTGTTCTGCGAATCTATCTTTATTGCTCATATGGCCCCCAAGCGCTGTTTGGAAAGGTTGAAGCGTTCGATGTCGTCACCCTCAAGTTTTCCTTGTTCGAATAACGACTTACCAACGCGGTAAACCATGCGCTCATGCTCAATGGCCTGTTTACTTGGTCCGCGAGGTTCACGCCTCTCGCCAGGGAATAGATCGCGCAACTCTAGGCCGATAGCTGAAACAATGCCCTGAGCGGTACAGCCAGCCCAGCACTTGAGTAAAATAGTGCCGTCCGAAGTTTCAGTTATTGCCAAGCTTGGGTTCTTATCATCGTGTGCAGGACAGCAGGCTTTCCAATTGTTAGCGCCAGAAGGTTTAACTTTGTCGAGGTAACTAAGCACTTTATCCAGGCAAGCCGATCCCGACAGCGCAAGTGCGCCGTTTTGAGTTTTCATGGTTATGCCTCTTTGACTTGCCCTAGACCTTCGAGATCCAATGTAGTCCAAAGAGCGTCAATAATTGCCTTGGCACTCTCGACGGCGTGAAGCACAAGCCAGGCGTGCTGACCTTTCAGTTCTGTCACGCCCATTGCCGCATCATCAATACTGAGCATAACCACCTCCATCAAGCTGGAAGCTTTCTCTAGCGCATGCTCCGCGTCGATGCCTTCAACTACTTTAAACATCGAAAGCTTTTCTTGAGCCGGACCAGCGCGGCAGAAGTTCTTTTCGGTGGTTGCGAGGCGCTTATTCATTTCCGCACCTCGATTTCAGCCTTGTCACAAAGATCGAAACCAGCGTCACGAACCAAGGCGGCGATAGAACTCACTGCCCAGGCAAGGCCATGCGCTTGAGAATCACTGAGGCCATGTTCGCTACCGTCAAGGCCAAGCAAATTGGCGAGCGTTTCGAGTGCCATGCCAGCAGTAGCCAAGCGATTACCGTGATCGTCGGCAGAGTGGGCGAGTGTTCCGCATTGGAAAGTCATTTCGCCACCGCCTGAGCTTCAAGGCTGCGGGCAATTTCGATGTGATGGTTGTAGCGCTTCAGTCTAACGGAGAGGCTTGAGTCTGCGTGAAGTGCGGCGATTGCCATAGCGCGGTGCGCGGCGGCTTTGCCGAGAGTTACGGACGGATCTTGGGTAGGGGAGAACTGCATTGGTGACGCTCCTAGAGTTGAGGAGCTGCCACGCTTCGCGGCAAAACGAATTAGGGTGGCAGCTGTACGCGGGTTTGCCGACCGGGACTCTAGGAACCCGGCACACCCGAAGGTGTCCCACGCACAGCCACCATAACGCGAAAATTCAGGCACAAAAAAAGCGTCTATTTTCGGGACATGGACGCTGGTGCGTCTAGAGTTGGTCGGGCGGCAAAACCCGGTCGCTGAATTTGCAGCGACGGGGGAAATGTAGCGATCTTGAGTGGCAAGCGCAAGCGGTTTCACACGATCAGTTTTTGCCAGTCGTGCCCTTGTGCCTTCAGTTGTGCCCAGCCTTGGGCATGGGCACGACTGGGGAAAAAGGGCACAACTGGGGAAAAGGGCCTGAGTGGAGGTCTGCAAATTCATGCCGCCTCACCCCGGCATTCAGCGATACGGGCAGCACACCAGGCGTTAACCTCTGATTCGATCCAGACGACATGACCAGGTGCAAGCCTGACCTGAGCAGGGAACGTCCCGGCCTTGATGCGGCGGTACAGCTCTGAATTGCTCAGCGAAGTTATATCGAGGACTTCTTTGACTCGAATAAAACGGCGGGGTTCTTGAGTAGCCATTCCGTGCGCCTCCTAAGGCGTGCTGGGTATGGCTAGGGATTCTGTTCAGTCGCTCAGTAAAGGTCATCGCAATTGCGGAAGGAATATTCGCAATTGCGGAGCGGTCATCTCTCTGAGTGGCTTGCCGCTTTTTTGGCAGTAGCAAATATGGCCTCTAAATTTCGTTTGCTCAGGCCTCGTCTGGTTGGGTATAGATCCAAAATTTTGGCAATCACCGCAGACTGATTTAGAGCGGAACCACCCTTGATACTTAGAAGCTCAAGAAGCGCTGCCACGGCAAGAGGAGTAGAGGGTGAATCGATCACACGCGGCTGCTCTGTAGGGCTCTGTACTTTTACTGATTTTGCAAGGCGTTGCGGCTTGCGAGTTACTTTTTTTCCTTCTTCATCGAAGAACCATACGACAGTATCGTCTGCTTGCTCTTTGTCAGTCGGTAGTTGTGAGACGTTATTGGCTTCGTTCGCGATGCTAAGAATATCACTCGGAAGAACCACCAAGTCATCGTCAGTATTGATCGGTTCCAAATTGTTTGAATTTCTTGCCGGACCTGAGCTTGGATTATATCCTTCCGTTATTTTAAACCACGCATAGGGCACTCCATCGACCATGTTTAGCAAAGTTTGCCCCATCGATGTTTCGCAAACTTGGTATGGGTAGCTAAGTGCTTTTGTGAAAAAATCGCATTTCGTTAAGCATTCATTCGTGATGAATTGCCAAGGCCCGTCGAATTCAGTTTCAGCCGTTGGCGGGCTAACAGGAAGACCCACAAGGTTTCCTCCTATGTACGCATTAATCTTGCCCATAATGAAAAGGCTATATATATCCTCTTCGGCAACTTCTTCACTAATAAGTTGTTCTAGGTAAGCCGCTGCTTCATCCATATGCAGGTATGGGCGGAATTTATAAAGCTTGCTCACTTATTGGCGCTCCTAATTGGAACCACATTTTTACCCGCGCAAAGGGCCTCAACTGAATCTGCCCACGCCTGCATCATTCCCCGGCGCGGTTCTAGGTAGTTGGCGTGGTTGTACGTGTCGCGGATTTCGTCCTGATCACCGTGGGCGAGCTGGCGTTCGATCCAGTCGCGGTTGTAACCACGGCTGTTGAGTTCGGTACTGAGCAGGTGACGGAATCCGTGGCCGGTCTGCCGACCTTCGTAGCCGATCTGGTGCAGCGCCTTGTTCACCGTATTCTCCGACTGGGGGCGCTCCCGGTTGTTGCGGCCCGGGAAGGCAATGGGATAGCTGCCGGAGATTTCCTTGAGCTCTAGCAGCGTCGCCACCGCCTGGCGGGGCAGAGGCACGATATGCGGTCTACGGGACTTCATCCGGGCAGCGGGGATTGTCCAGGTCGCTGACTCAAGATCGAACTCATGCCATGGCGCGTGACGCAGTTCACCAGGTCGCACGCCGGTCAGCAGTAGCAAGCGCACTGCCATACGGGTCATAACGTCGCATTTGGCGGCATCCAGCTTGCCCAGCAGCGTGGGTATCTCTGAAAGCGGAACGTGGGGGTGGTTCTTCGTCCTCGGTGCGATAGCGGCTACCACGTCAAGGTCAGTTGCCGGGTTAGATTCCACGGAACCCTTGGCCAGGCCGTAGCGGAATATCTGACTCAGCCACTGGCGGACTTTACCGGCAACATTAAATGCGCCGCGCTTCTCGACTTTGCGCACCAGAGCGACTAGCTCGGGCCGCTTGATCTCTGCCAGTGGGCGTTGGCCAATCACAGAGAGAATGTCAGCTTCTAGGTATTGCAGAGCTTTGGCGGCGGTGGAGGCTGCCCAGCGTGGCGAGTTGTAGGCGTACCACTCGCGCGCCAGCTCTTCAAAGAGGTGAACATGCGCAGCCTGGGCGCGCTTCTCGTCCTGCTTGTAAGCGGTGGGGTCTATGCCGTCAGCCAACAAACGGCGGGCGTCTTCTCGGCGCTCCCGGGCCTTGGCCAAGGTGACCGAGGGGTAAGCACCCAATCCCATCATTTTTGCTTTGCCCCCGAAGCGGTATCGGAATCGCCATAGCTTTGAGCCTCCGGTTGTAACCTCGAGGCACAGGCCTGCAGCATCCGCCAGACGGTAAAGTTTTTCGCGGGGCTTTGCCGTGCGAGCGGCGGTGTCGGTGAGTGCCATGGCAAACCCTCAGGGCTGGCGCTGGCGGGGAGATTTACCCGTCAGGATGTGAGTAGATTTTTCGACCGAACTCAGTCTACTCACGAATCTACTCACAATAATTCGGGCTTACAAGGGATGGTTGGGGAATCGTAGGCACAAAAAAAACCGGCGCTAGGGCCGGTTTTTCTGGTGTTCAGGGTCTTTTAGGGACCGCTGGGTACTGCTATTTGGTGCCCCGAGGGAGACTCGAACTCCCACTCCTTTCGAAAACGGATTTTGAATCCGCCGCGTCTACCGATTCCGCCATCAGGGCTTGATGGGCGCGGAGTATAGAGATGAGATTACCGTTGGTCAATCATGTTTCGTGGTGAATGTTCATTATTTCCGCTAAACTTTCCGGCCCTGCTAGACGAACCCCATCATGCGTGTTGCTGACTTTACCTTCGAGCTCCCTGATTCTTTGATTGCTCGCCATCCTTTGGCCGAGCGTTGTGGCAGCCGCTTGTTGACCCTGGATGGGGTTAGCGGCGCACTGGCGCACCGTCAATTCACCGATTTGCTGGAGCATTTGCGCCCCGGCGACTTGATGGTGTTCAACAATACCCGGGTGATCCCGGCGCGCCTGTTCGGGCAGAAGGCTTCCGGCGGCAAGCTGGAGATTCTGGTTGAGCGTGTGCTCGACAGCCATCGGGTATTGGCCCATGTGCGTTCGAGCAAGTCCCCCAAGCCGGGCACGATGATCCTGATCGATGGCGGCGGTGAGGCGGAGATGGTGGTCCGTCATGACACCCTGTTCGAGCTGCGTTTTGCCGAAGAGGTGTTGCCGTTGCTGGAGCGGGTCGGCCATATGCCGTTGCCTCCTTATATAGACCGTCCCGATGACAGCGCCGATCGTGAGCGTTATCAGACGGTATATGCCGAGCGCGCCGGGGCGGTTGCCGCGCCGACTGCGGGGCTGCATTTCGATCAGGCGCTGCTCGATGCGATTGCGCAGAAGGGCGTTTCAACGGCTTTCGTGACCCTGCATGTCGGTGCGGGTACGTTCCAGCCGGTACGCGTTGAGCTGCTCGAAGATCACCATATGCACAATGAGTGGCTGGAAGTCAGTCAGGACGTTGTCGATGCCGTGGCGGCGTGCCGTGCGCGGGGCGGTCGAGTGATTGCCGTGGGCACCACCAGCGTGCGCTCGCTGGAGAGTGCGGCGCGCGACGGTCAGCTCAAGGCGTTCAGTGGTGACACCGATATCTTTATTTTTCCCGGGCGTCCGTTCCATGTGGTCGATGCCCTGGTGACCAACTTTCATTTGCCTGAATCCACGCTGTTGATGCTGGTTTCGGCGTTCGCCGGTTACCCCGAAACCATGGCTGCCTATGCGGCGGCAGTGGAGCATGGGTACCGCTTCTTCAGTTACGGTGATGCAATGTTCATCACCCGCAATCCCGCGCCGACAGCTCCCAAGGAATCGGCCCCAGAGGATCACGCATGAGCAACACCAGTCGTATGTCTTTCGAGTTGCTGGCCACTGACGGCAAAGCACGTCGCGGTCGTTTGACCTTTCCTCGGGGTGTGGTCGAAACCCCTGCTTTCATGCCGGTCGGTACTTACGGCACGGTCAAAGGCATGCTACCTCGGGATATCGAAGCGACTGGCGCGCAGATCATCCTCGGTAATACGTTCCACTTGTGGCTGCGTCCCGGGACTGAAGTGATCAAGCGTCACGGCGACCTGCACGATTTCATGCAGTGGAGCGGGCCGATTCTCACTGACTCCGGTGGTTTTCAGGTGTTCAGCCTGGGCGCCATGCGCAAAATCAAGGAGGAGGGAGTGACCTTCGCCTCTCCGGTCGATGGCGCCAAGGTGTTCATGGGGCCGGAAGAGTCGATGCAGGTTCAGCGTGATCTGGGCTCTGACATCGTGATGATTTTCGACGAGTGCACACCATACCCGGCTGATGAAGACGTTGCGCGGGTCTCCATGGAGCTGTCGTTACGTTGGGCCAAACGCTCGAAAATCGCCCACGGCGAAAACACGGCGGCGCTGTTTGGTATCGTTCAGGGCGGCATGCACCAGGATTTGCGCATGCGCTCGCTGGAAGGCCTGGATCAGATCGGTTTCGACGGTCTGGCTATCGGCGGTCTGTCGGTCGGTGAGCCCAAGCACGAGATGATCAAGGTGCTGGACTACTTGCCGGGCATGATGCCGGCTGACAAACCTCGTTACTTGATGGGCGTGGGCAAGCCAGAAGATCTGGTTGAAGGTGTGCGCCGCGGTATCGATATGTTCGATTGCGTGATGCCAACCCGCAACGCGCGCAACGGCCATTTGTTCATTGATACGGGTGTGTTGAAAATCCGTAACGCGTTCCATCGTCATGACGATTCGTCACTGGATCCGACCTGCGATTGCTATACCTGCAAGAACTTCTCGCGTGCGTATCTGCATCATCTGGATAAGTGCGGGGAAATGCTGGGGAGCATGCTCAATACCATTCACAATTTGCGGCATTACCAAGTGCTTATGGCTGGTTTGCGCGAGTCTATTCAACAAGGTACATTGGCCGCCTTTGTCGATGCCTTCTATGCCAAACGCGGGCTTCCAACGCCGCCTTTGGATTGATTGAGTACTGAGTTTTCTACCCTCTTAACAAAATTTTGCAATTGGAGTGCTAAATGAGCTTTTTTATCCCTACCGCTTTCGCGGACGCTGCTGCACCTGCCGCCGGTCCTGCTGGTTCGGGCTTTGAATGGATTTTCCTGGTCGGCTTCCTGGTCATCTTCTATCTGATGATCTGGCGTCCACAGGCCAAGCGCGCGAAAGAACAGAAAAACCTGCTGGGCAACCTGCAAAAAGGTGACGAAGTTGTCACTTCCGGTGGTATTGCGGGCAAGATCAACAAAGTGACCGACGACTTCGTGGTCATCGAAGTGTCTGACACCGTTGAACTGAAAATCCAAAAGGCCGCTATCGCTGCCACGCTGCCTAAGGGCACCTTGAAAGCGATCTAAGTTTCAGTCTTTTACCAATCGACGGGGCGCGCAAGGCGCCCCGCGTTATAAGCGGGCGGCGTGATGCTGAACAAATACCCTCTGTGGAAATACGTACTGATCCTGGCGGTGCTGGTGGTCGGTTTTATTTATTCCGCACCCAATCTCTACCCTGACGATCCGGCCATTCAAATCAGTGGCGCAAGCACTGCGTTGCAGGTGAACCAGGCTGACCTGGATCGTGTGAGCCGAGCGCTTACCGATGCGGGCATTACGGTCAAAGGCTCCACCCTGGCCGAGAAGGGCAAGGGCGGTTTGTTGCGTCTGACCAAGCAAGAAGACCAGTTGCCAGCGAAGGACGTCGTGCGCAAGGCTTTGGGTGACGACTATGTCGTTGCGTTGAACCTGGCTCCGACCACGCCGAAGTGGTTGCGCAGCATTGGTGCAAGCCCGATGAAGATGGGTCTGGACTTGTCCGGTGGTGTGCACTTCCTGCTGGAAGTGGACATGGATAAGGCTCTGGATGCGCGCCTTAAGGTGTATGAAGGCGAAGTCAAATCCCTGTTGCGTAAAGAGCGTGTGCGTTATCGCAGCCTGCCGCAACTCGACGGTGGTATCCAGCTTGGTTTCAGCGATGCAGACTCTCGCGAACAAGCGCGTACCCTGATCCGCAAGAGCTTCAACGATTTTGACGTGACCACCAGCGAGCGCGGCGGTTTGTCCGTGCTGCGTCTGGCGATGACTCCGGCCAAGCTGGCCGAGATTCGTGAATACTCAATCAAGCAGAACTTGACCACGGTACGTAACCGAGTCAACGAACTGGGTGTCGCCGAGCCTTTGGTTCAGCGTCAGGGCGCCAACCGTATCGTGGTTGAGCTGCCGGGCGTGCAGGACACCGCTGAAGCCAAGCGTATTCTGGGCAAGACTGCCAACCTGGAGTTCCGTCTAGGCGCAGGTCCTGAAGATTCGAAAGCCACTACCGAGATGTTCGAGTTTCGTGAGGGCGGTCGTCCTGCGGCACCGGTCGAGCGTGGGCTGATCATCACGGGTGACCAGGTGACCGATGCCAAGGCCGGCTTCGACGAACACGGTCGTCCGCAAGTGAACATCCGTCTGGATGGTCATGGTGGCGAGCTGATGAGTCGTTCGACTCGCAGTAACGTGGGTCGCAGCATGGCGGTGATCTTCATCGAGCAGAAGCCGACGACGACCTACGTCAAGCAGATGGTCAACGGTGTCGAGAAAGACGTGCCGGTCCAGACCTTCAAGGAAGAGAAGAAGATCATCAGCCTGGCGACCATCCAGTCGCCGCTGGGTAGCCAGTTCCGTATCACTGGCCTGAACGGTCAGGGTGAGGCGTCCGAGCTTGCGCTGCTGTTGCGTGCCGGTGGTCTGGCTGCGCCGATGTACTTCGCTGAAGAACGTACCATCGGTCCGAGCCTGGGTGCTGACAACATCACCAAGGGTATCGATGCATCGCTGTGGGGCATGTTGTTTGTGTCGCTGTTCATCATGGCGATCTACCGTTTCTTCGGCGTCATCGCCACCGTCGCACTGGCCGTGAACATGGTCATGCTGCTGGCACTGATGTCCTTGCTGGGTGCAACGCTGACCCTGCCGGGTATCGCCGGTATCGTTCTGACGATGGGTATGGCGGTCGACGCCAACGTACTGATCTTCTCGCGGATACGTGAAGAGATCGCTGCGGGCATGACGGTGCAGCGGGCAATCAATGAAGGCTTCGGCCGGGCATTCACCGCGATCCTCGACGCCAACCTGACAACACTGTTGGTCGGCGGCATTCTCTTTGCGATGGGCACAGGCCCTGTCAAAGGCTTTGCGGTGACCATGTCGCTCGGGATCTTTACCTCGATGTTCACGGCCATCATGGTGACCCGCGCAATGGTCAACCTGATCTTCGGCGGACGTGACTTCAAGAAGTTGTGGATTTAAGGGGCTGCCATGTTACGTACGATTAACTTTATGGGCGTTCGCAATGTTGCGTTCGCCTTTACCATGTTCCTTACCGCGCTGGCGTTGTTTAGCTGCTTCCACAAAGGGCTTAACTACGGTCTGGACTTCACCGGCGGTACGCTCATCGAGCTGACTTACGAGCATCCGGCTGATCTTGGCAAGGTGCGTGAGGAACTGGTTACTGCCGGTTACCACGATGCCGTTGTGCAGAGCTTCGGTGCTACCACCGATTTGCTGGTGCGTATGCCGGGCGAAGATCCGCAGTTGGGTACTCAGGTTGCGGAAGCCTTGCGCAAAGGCGGCGCGGATAACCCGGTCACCGTCAAGCGCGTCGAGTTCGTTGGCCCGCAAGTCGGTGAAGAACTGCGCGATCAGGGCGGCCTCGGCATGCTGATGGCGCTGGGCGGGGTATTGATTTACCTGGCCTTTCGCTTCCAGTGGAAATTCGCGGTCGGTGCAATCGTCTCCCTGATTCACGACGTGATCGTCACCATCGGGATCCTGTCGTTCTTCCAGGTGACCTTTGACCTCACGGTGCTTGCGGCTGTGTTGGCGATCATCGGTTACTCGTTGAACGATACGATTGTGGTCTTCGACCGGGTCCGGGAAAACTTCCGGATACTGCGCAAGGCGTCGTTGATTGAAAACATCAACATCTCCACTACGCAAACCCTGTTGCGGACCATGGCGACCTCGATTTCCACCTTGCTGGCAATCGTGGCGTTGTGGGTTTTCGGTGGCGACAGCCTGCACGGGTTCTCCGTCGCATTGTTCATTGGTGTACTGGCGGGTACTTACTCCTCCATCTACATCGCTAACGTGGTGTTGATCTGGCTGAACCTGAGCACTGAGGATCTGATTCCTCCTGTTGTGGCTGACAAGGTTGATGAGCGTCCGTAAAGCCTGAATGCTTTACCGGTTTGGACCCAGAAGGGCGTGAGTGTTGAACTCACGCCCTTTTTCGTACTCCAAGGCTGGGAGTAGCGTGGGAAATTTCGCGCGAGGTTACCAGGAGGTTCAAGTGAACAAGTCGTTGCTAATTGGTGCGGTGTTGGGGGCTGTCGGCGTGACCGCTGGCGGTGCTGTCGCCACGTATAACTTGGTGAAAAGCGGCCCTGAGTATGCAGAGGTGTTGGGTGTGCAACCCATCAAGGAGCAGGTCAAGACCCCGCGTGAAGTGTGCAAAGACGTAGCGGTCACCCGTCAGGCGCCCGTCAAGGATCAGCATCAGATCATGGGTAGCGTGCTGGGTGCCGTGGCCGGTGGCTTGCTTGGCAATCAGGTGGGTGGCGGTAACGGCAAAAAAATCGCGACGGTCGCCGGTGCGGTGGGCGGTGGTTACGCGGGCAACAAAGTTCAGGAAGGTATGCAGAACAGAGATACATACACCACGACTCAGACCCGCTGCAATACGGTCAATGACATCAGCGACAAGGTCGTGGGTTATGACGTGAAATACAAACTGAACGACAAGGTCGGTCAGGTGCGTATGGACCGTGATCCGGGTAACCAGATTCCGGTCAACAAAGAAGGTCAGCTGGTATTGGGTCAAGGCGCTCAGTAAGACGCGTCAGAATCGGCATCAAAGAAAAGCACCTTCGGGTGCTTTTTTTGTTTGTGCGGGGCATAAAAAAACCGGCGAACGCCGGTTTTTATTGTCGACCCTGAGGCTTAGCGCTTCAGCGAGGCCGGCAGGTGCGGTGCGATCGAGGTCAGTACCGCTTTGAAGCACTTGGTGTTGCCTGCAACGATATGACCTTTTTCAAGGAACTCGTGACCGCCGGTGAAATCGCTCACCAGGCCGCCAGCTTCTTGAATCAGTAGTGCGCCCGCTGCCATGTCCCACTCGGACAGGCCCGACTCCCAGTACGCATCGAAACGACCGGCAGCTACATAGGCGAGGTCGAGGCTGGCGGCGCCTGCACGGCGAATGCCGGCGGTCTGACCGACCAGGCTGCGGAACATGCCCAGGTAGTTTTCCAGGTTGTCCATTTGCCCTTCGCGGAACGGAAAGCCGGTACCCAGCAGGGCGCCTTCGAGGCTTTTACGCTGGCTTACGCGCAGACGGCGACCGTTAAGCGCGGCACCACGGCCACGGCTGGCGGTGAATTCTTCCTGACGGACCGGGTCGAGAACCACGGCATGTTCAAGACGGCCGCGGTATTTGCAGGCGATGCTGACAGCGAAGTGTGGAACACCGCGTACGAAGTTGGTGGTGCCATCAAGCGGGTCGATGATCCACAGGTATTCTGTGCCTTCGCCGCTGCCTTCGTGCATGCCGCTTTCTTCGCCAAGGATGCCGTGGGTCGGATAAGCTTTGCGCAGGGCGGCAATGATGTTGTGCTCGGCAGCCCGATCGATTTCAGTGACGTAATCCTTCGCGTCTTTTTCGTCGACCTTGATGGTATCCAAGCGCTCGATGGAGCGGAAAATCAATTCACTGGCGCTGCGGGCGGCGCGCAGCGCGATATTCAGCATGGGCTGCATGGACGTTTCACCTAGGTCGTTAAAGAAAGCCGAACATTGTAGGGCGTAGCATCAATTATTTCCAGCCTGCATAGCGTCCATAGCGTTAATGGGGGTGGTTCTGTAAGATTTGCTCCCCTTTCTCCCGTCTGTGAGAACTTGCATTGCTGCAAAATATTCGTGTTGTCCTGGTCGGTACCAGTCACCCCGGTAATATCGGTGGAGCTGCTCGTGCCATGAAAAACATGGGGCTTTCACGCCTGGTGCTGGTCGATCCACTGGTTTTCCCTAACCATGAGGCTGATGCGCGGGCCTCTGGCGCAAGCGATATCCTGGAAAACGCGCAGGTCGTCGCGACCCTGGAAGACGCGCTGGTCGGCTGCAATCTGGTGCTGGGCACCAGTGCGCGTGATCGGCGAATCCCCTGGCCGCTGCTTGATCCGCGTGAGTGTGGGGTGATGGCGTCCGAGCAGGCGGCGCAGGGCGCGGAAGTGGCGCTGGTGTTCGGTCGTGAATATGCCGGCCTGACCAACGAAGAGCTGCAGCGATGTCACTATCACATCCACATCCCCTCGGACCCTGAGTTCAGTTCGCTCAATCTGGCGGCAGCGGTGCAGGTGCTGGCCTATGAGGTGCGGATGTCCTGGCTCGCAGCGCAAGGGCAGCCGACCAAGGTCGAAAAGGTCGAAGTGGCCTCTGCGCGCAGTGTGGAAGAAGTCACCATGGATGAGATGGAGCTGTTTTACGGCCATCTCCAGTCCACGCTGGTCGATATCGGTTTTCTCGACACGGAAAACCCGCGTCACCTGATGGCACGCTTGCGTCGCCTGTTCGGTCGTCGCGCGGTGTACCGGTCAGAGATGAATATTTTGCGGGGCATTCTTACCGAGACGCAGAAAGTGGCGCGCGGCGAGCCTCATAAACTGAAGGATCAATGATGTTCGAGCGTTTGCGAGAAGATATTCAAAGTGTGTTCCATCGCGATCCGGCTGCGCGCAACGCCTTTGAGGTGCTGACCTGCTATCCCGGCATGCACGCAATCTGGCTGCATCGTTTGTCGCATTACCTGTGGACCCTTGACTGGAAGTGGCTGGCGCGCGTGGTGTCCAATTTCGGTCGCTGGTTGACCGGCATTGAGATTCATCCGGGGGCAACGATTGGGCGGCGCTTCTTCATCGATCACGGAATGGGCATCGTGATCGGCGAAACCGCGGAAATCGGCGACGACGTGACGCTCTATCAGGGTGTCACCCTGGGTGGAACCAGCTGGAATAAAGGCAAGCGCCATCCGACGCTCGAGTCGGGCGTGGTTGTTGGGGCGGGTGCCAAGGTGTTGGGGCCGTTCACGGTCGGTGCGGGTGCCAAGGTTGGCTCCAATGCGGTGGTCACCAAGGCGGTGCCGGCCGGTGCCACTGTCGTGGGTATTCCAGGGCGGATCATCATAAAGTCCGACGGCGACGTGGAAGCCAAACGTAAAGCCATCGCCGAAAAGCTCGGTTTCGATGCCTATGGGGTCAGCGAAGATATGCCTGATCCGGTGGCGCGGGCGATCGGTCAGCTGCTCGACCATCTGCAAGCGGTCGATGCCAGGCTGGAAGGTATGTGCGGTGCCCTTAACGCGTTGGGCAGTGATTACTGCGCCAAAGAGCTGCCAGCGTTGCGCGACGAGGTGTTTGATTGTGTGAAAGATGGCGGCGAAACCAAGGCCGGCTGACGGGTGGGCCGGACTCGCCGGTACTAGACCTAAGGGGTGTGCCAATGCACCCCGGCGTTTGTTATGATGTCGCCGTTGTTTGCGGGTAATCCCGACTGATTTACTCGGTCTTATAGTTGACTTAAATACTCGGGAATAGCATACTCGCACTCATTCCGAACCTCCGTGGTACATGCCATGCGACTGACTACAAAAGGCCGATACGCTGTAACCGCCATGCTTGACCTGGCATTACATGCGCAGCACGGGCCAGTGTCTCTGGCCGATATCTCCGAGCGGCAAGGCATCTCCCTGTCTTATCTCGAGCAACTGTTCGCCAAGCTGCGTCGCAGTAATCTGGTGTCGAGCGTGCGGGGGCCTGGTGGTGGTTACCAACTGGCCCGTGACATGCAGGGCATTCAGGTCGCGCAGGTGATCGACGCGGTCAACGAGTCGGTCGATGCAACACGTTGCCAGGGTCTGGGTGATTGCCATGCGGGCGATACCTGCCTGACTCACCACTTGTGGTGTGACCTGAGTTCGCAGATTCACGATTTTCTTAGCGGTATAAGCCTGGCTGACCTTGTAACTCGCCGTGAGGTACAAGAGGTCGCTCAGCGCCAGGATTTGCGTCGAAATACATGCAGAACGCCCCAGCTGGATAAGATTGAAACGTCCGCCGTCGAATGAACGCAGATGAATGCGCGGCGCGCCTGCCTGATAGGAGATATTCAATGAAATTGCCGATTTACCTCGATTACTCCGCGACTACCCCGGTCGATCCGCGCGTCGCGCAGAAAATGAGTGAATGCCTGCTGGTTGACGGAAACTTCGGTAACCCGGCATCGCGTTCCCACGTCTTTGGCTGGAAAGCTGAAGAGGCAGTGGAGAACGCTCGCCGTCAGGTCGCTGATCTGGTGAACGCTGATCCGCGTGAAATCGTCTGGACCTCTGGTGCTACCGAGTCCGACAACCTTGCGATCAAAGGCGCTGCGCATTTTTACGCCAGCAAGGGTAAGCACCTGATCACCAACAAGATCGAACACAAAGCGGTCCTGGACACCATGCGCCAATTGGAGCGTGAAGGTTTCGAAGTGACGTATATCGAGCCTGGTGAAGACGGTCTGATCACGCCTGCAATGGTTGAAGCGGCTTTGCGCGAAGACACTATTCTGGTCTCGATCATGCACGTCAACAACGAAATCGGCACTATCAACGACATCGCAGCCATCGGTGAGCTGACCCGTTCGCGTGGTGTGTTGTTCCACGTCGATGCGGCCCAGTCCACAGGTAAAGTCGAGATCGACCTGGCCAACCTCAAGGTTGACCTGATGTCTTTCTCGGCCCACAAAACCTATGGTCCTAAAGGTATTGGTGCGCTCTACGTGAGCCGCAAACCGCGCGTTCGCATTGAAGCGACCATGCACGGTGGCGGACATGAGCGTGGCATGCGTTCGGGGACATTGGCGACTCACCAGATCGTTGGTATGGGCGAAGCGTTCCGTGTTGCCAAAGAAGACATGGCGTCTGAAAACGTACGCATCAAGGCCCTGAGCGCTCGCTTCCTCAAGCAGGTTGAAGGTCTGGAAGAGCTGTACATCAACGGCAGCATGATTTCCCGTGTACCGCACAACCTGAACCTGAGCTTCAACTACGTCGAAGGCGAGTCGTTGATCATGGCGCTCAAGGATCTGGCGGTTTCGTCCGGTTCCGCTTGCACCTCGGCTTCGCTGGAGCCGTCCTACGTCCTGCGCGCCCTGGGCCGCAACGATGAATTGGCGCACAGCTCGATTCGCTTCACCTTCGGCCGTTTCACCACCGAAGAAGAAATCGATTACGCCGCGCAGAAAGTCTGCGAGGCCGTTACCAAGCTGCGCGCTTTGTCGCCGCTGTGGGATATGTACAAAGACGGTATCGATATCTCCAAGATCGAGTGGGCTGCGCACTAATTAAGTCGCCTGCAAGAGCGGCTACCTGATGAGAGAGGATTAGCACCATGGCATACAGCGAAAAGGTCATTGACCACTACGAAAACCCGCGTAACGTCGGCAAAATGGACGCGGAAGATCCTGATGTTGGCACCGGTATGGTCGGCGCGCCGGCATGCGGCGACGTAATGCGCCTGCAAATCAAGGTCAACGAACACGGCATCATCGAAGACGCCAAGTTCAAGACCTACGGTTGCGGTTCGGCTATCGCCTCCAGCTCCCTGGCGACCGAGTGGATGAAAGGCAAGACTCTGGATGAAGCAGAGACCATCAAGAACACTCAACTGGCTGAAGAGCTGGCGTTGCCTCCAGTGAAGATCCACTGCTCGGTACTCGCAGAAGACGCTATCAAGGCGGCTGTTCGCGATTACAAGCAAAAGAAAGGCTTGCTCTGAACAGAGCCTTTTTTAACGAAGCTTGATTCAAGTAAGGAGTTTCGATGGCTATCAGCATGACAGAAGCTGCTGCTCAACACGTACGTCGCTCCCTCGAAGGTCGCGGCAAAGGTGACGGTGTTCGCCTAGGTGTTCGCACCACGGGCTGTTCCGGTCTGGCCTACGTGCTGGAGTTCGTCGATGAGGCGGGCAGCGAAGACACGGTGTTCGAGTTGCACGGCGTCAAAGTGATCATCGATCCGAAAAGCATGGTCTACCTCGACGGTACAGAGCTCGATTTCGTCAAGGAAGGGTTGAACGAAGGCTTCAAGTTCAACAACCCGAACGCGCGCGGTGAATGTGGCTGCGGCGAAAGCTTCAATATCTGAGGCTAATCGTGGGTATTCCTTGTCATTTCGCCTTATTCGAGCTCAAGCCAAGTTTCCGTTTGGATCTCGATCAGTTGGCGACGCGCTACCGTGAGTTGGCGCGTAGCGTACATCCAGACCGTTTTGCTGACGCTTCCGAGCGTGAGCAGCGGCTGGCGCTAGAACACTCTGCCAGTCTCAACGAGGCCTATCAGACGCTCAAGAACGCTCCGAAACGGGCGCGTTACTTGTTAACGCTGGGAGGCAACGAGTTGCCGTTGGAAGTCACCGTGCAAGACCCCGAGTTCCTCATGCAGCAGATGCAATGGCGTGAAGAGCTTGAGGATTTGCAGGAGGATGCCGACCTGGCGGGTGTTGCGGTATTCAAGCGCCGGCTCAAAGTCGCTCAGGATGAACTGAACGAAAGCTTCGCCGCCTGTTGGGATGATGCTGCACAACGTGAATTGGCCGAACGGCTGATGCGGCGTATGCAGTTCCTCGACAAGCTCACCTACGAAGTGCGCCAGCTTGAAGAGCGCCTCGACGATTAACCCCGTGCTGCCCTGGCCGCACGCCTGTGAATTTCGATAAGTATGGCCCTACTGCAGATCGCCGAACCCGGCCAAAGTCCCCAACCACATCAGCGCCGTCTGGCGGTTGGGATCGACTTGGGCACTACCAATTCGCTGGTCGCTGCATTGCGCAGTGGACTTTCCGAGCCGCTGGCCGATGGCGAAGGGCAGGTCATCTTGCCGTCCGTCGTTCGCTACCACGCTGATCGGGTCGAAGTAGGGCAGAGCGCCAAAAGCGCCGCCGCTATCGATCCGTTCAATACCGTGTTGTCCGTCAAACGACTGATGGGTCGTGGTCTGTCGGACGTCAAACAACTCGGTGAACAGCTGCCTTATCGGTTTGTGGGTGGCGAGTCGCACATGCCGTTCATCGACACCGTTCAGGGGCCTAAAAGCCCGGTGCAGGTGTCGGCTGAAATTCTCAAGGTCTTGCGTCAGCGGGCTGAAGAGACTTTGGGTGGCGAGTTGGTGGGGGCGGTTATTACCGTTCCGGCCTATTTCGACGACGCCCAGCGCCAGGCCACCAAGGATGCGGCTCGGTTGGCGGGGCTTAATGTTCTGCGTTTGCTCAATGAGCCTACCGCTGCGGCGGTGGCTTATGGTCTGGATCAACACGCTGAAGGCGTGGTTGCTATTTATGACCTGGGCGGCGGTACGTTCGATATTTCCATATTGCGTCTGACGGGCGGCGTTTTTGAGGTTTTGGCAACTGGTGGCGATACGGCACTGGGTGGTGATGACTTCGATCATGCGATCGCCAGTTGGATCGTGAGCGAAGCCGGTCTTTCTGCCGACCTCGATCCGTCTGCGCAGCGCAGCCTGCTGCAAACCGCTTGCGCGGCCAAAGAAGCGTTGACTGAAGTCGATTCGGTCGAAGTCGTGCATGGCGATTGGCATTCTGTGCTGACCCGGCAAGCTTTCGATGCGCTGCTTGAGCCCATGCTGGCGCGCAGCCTTAAAGCCTGCCGGCGCGCGGTCCGTGATGCCGGCATCGAGATTGAAGAAGTTGAAGCCGTGGTTATGGTCGGCGGTTCGACCCGTGTGCCGCGAGTGCGAGAGGCTGTCGCCGAACTGTTCGGTCGTCAACCACTGACCAAGATCGACCCGGATCAAGTGGTGGCCATTGGCGCTGCGATCCAGGCTGATACGCTGGCAGGCAACAAGCGTGACGGTGAAGAACTGTTGCTGCTTGATGTGATTCCGCTGTCTCTGGGTTTGGAAACCATGGGTGGTTTGATGGAGAAGGTGATTCCGCGAAACACCACCATTCCCGTCGCTCGCGCTCAGGATTTCACCACCTATAAAGACGGCCAGTCAGCCATGATGATTCATGTGCTGCAGGGCGAGCGGGAACTGATCAGCGATTGCCGCTCCCTGGCTCGGTTCGAGTTGCGAGGCATTCCACCGATGGTTGCTGGTGCCGCGAAAATTCGCGTCACGTTCCAGGTCGATGCGGATGGCTTGCTCAACGTTGCGGCCCGTGAACTGGGTTCGGGCATCGAGTCGAGTATCCAGGTCAAGCCATCCTATGGCCTGACCGACGGCGAAATTGCACGCATGCTCAAGGATTCGTTCCAGCATGCCAGTGATGACAAAGTCGCTCGTGTACTGCGCGAACAGCAAGTCGACGCCCAGCGTCTGCTTGAAGCGGTGCAGGGTGCGCTGGATGTGGACGGTGAGCGCTTGCTCGACGCTGAAGAGCGGATGGTGATCGAGTTGCAGATGAAAGAATTGAGTGAATTGATGCAGGGCACTGATGGTCCTGCCATCGAGCTGCAGACCAAGCGTCTGTCGCAGGTGACCGATGCATTTGCTGCCCGACGCCTGGATTCGACGGTGAAAGCCGCGCTGGCGGGACGCAACCTGAATGAAATTGAGGGATAACTGATGCCGCAGATCATTTTTCTGCCACATGCCGTGCTGTGCCCGGAAGGTCTGGTTGTCGAGGTCGCGCCCGGTACCTCCATTCTCGACGTGGCCCATGATAACCATATCGAGATCGAGAGCGCCTGTGGCGGCGTCTGCGCCTGCACCACGTGTCATTGCATCATTCGTGAGGGCTTTGACTCGCTGAATGAGGCTGACGAACTGGAGGAGGATTTGCTCGACAAGGCCTGGGGGCTGGAGGCGCAATCGCGCTTGTCCTGCCAGGCGATTGTCGGCAATGAAGACCTGACCATCGAAATACCTAAATACACGATCAACCATGCGGCTGAAGCGCCGCACTGATTCAAGGGGTTCTTATGAGTCTGAAATGGGTTGATGTGCAGGAAATCGCAATCCAGCTGGCTGAAAGCAAGCCGGATGTTGATCCAAGATCGCTTAACTTCGTCGATCTGCGTAAATGGGTGATGGAATTGCCCGAGTTCGACGATGCGCCGGATCGCAGTGGCGAAAAGGTTCTGGAGGCCATTCAGGCTCTCTGGATCGAAGAGCTCGACTGAGCCGCGCTGCAGGTTAGGCAATACCAAAGAACCCGCGTATAATTCGCGGGTTTAATTTTTCGAAAATTACCGTTTCTGGAGTTACACCATGGCTGTTCAACGTACTTTCTCCATCATCAAGCCTGACGCCGTTGCAAAAAACGTAATCGGCGAGATCGTCACTCGTTTTGAAAAAGCCGGCCTGCAAGTCGTTGCTTCGAAAATGAAGCAGCTGTCCAAGGCTGAAGCTGAAGGTTTCTACGCTGAGCACAGCGCTCGTGGTTTCTTCGGCGACCTGGTTGCGTTCATGATCTCTGGCCCGGTTGTGGTTCAGGTTCTGGAAGGCGAAAACGCCATCGCTAAAAACCGCGAACTGATGGGCGCTACCAACCCTAAAGAAGCAGCTGCCGGCACCATCCGTGCTGATTTCGCTGATTCCATCGACGCCAACGCTGTACACGGTTCCGATTCCGAAGCTGCTGCTGCACGTGAAATCGCTTACTTCTTCGCCGCTACCGAAGTAACCGCTCGTAAGGCCTAAGGCCATTGAGTGAGGGTGAAAACATGACAACATCGACTGGCAAAACAAACCTGTTGGGTCTGACTCAACCGGAAATGGAGAAGTTCTTCGACTCGATCGGGGAGAAGCGTTTCCGTGCCGGTCAGGTGATGAAGTGGATTCACCACCTTGGCGTCGATGATTTCGACGCCATGACGAATGTCAGCAAGGCCTTGCGCGAAAAGCTCAAGGTCTGCGCTGAAATTCGCGGTCCTGAAGTCGTCAGCGAGGACATCTCCACCGATGGCACCCGTAAATGGGTGGTGCGTGTGGCGTCCGGCAGCTGTGTCGAGACCGTTTACATCCCTCAAGGCAAACGCGGCACGTTGTGCGTTTCGTCCCAGGCGGGTTGTGCCCTGGATTGCAGTTTCTGCTCCACCGGCAAACAAGGTTTCAATAGCAACCTCACCGCCGCCGAAGTGATCGGTCAGGTGTGGATTGCCAACAAATCCTTTGGCAGCGTCCCGGCAACCGTCGACCGTGCCATCACCAACGTGGTGATGATGGGCATGGGTGAGCCGCTGCTGAACTTCGATAACGTAGTAGCCGCCATGCATCTGATGATGGATGACCTGGGCTATGGCATTTCCAAGCGCCGGGTGACGCTGTCCACCTCGGGCGTGGTACCGATGATCGACGAGCTGTCCAAGCACATCGACGTCTCACTGGCATTGTCGCTGCATGCACCCAACGATGCACTGCGCAACCAATTGGTACCGATCAACAAGAAGTACCCGCTCAAGGTCCTGCTCGAATCCTGCCAGCGTTATATGTCGACCCTGGGCGAAAAACGCGTACTGACCGTTGAGTACACGTTGCTCAAGGACATCAACGACAAGGTCGAGCACGCGGTCGAAATGGCTGAGCTGCTCAAGGACACGCCTTGCAAGATCAACCTGATCCCGTTCAACCCGTTTCCTCACTCGGGTTACGAGCGCCCAAGCAATAACGCGATCCGTCGTTTTCAGGATCAGTTGCATCAGGCCGGTTACAACGTCACTGTGCGCACCACGCGCGGCGAAGATATCGATGCAGCATGCGGTCAGTTGGTTGGCCAGGTTCTGGATCGCACTCGACGCAGTGAGCGTTATATTGCTGTGCGCGAGTTGAGTGCCGAGGCCGACCAGGCCCAAAGCGCTACGACTCGAACCTGACTGAGAGGACCTCTATGACCCTGCGCGCCGCGCTATTGCTGTGTTTCGTCAACGTGCTGGCTGGCTGCGTTTCGTCGGGCAGTGTCGATCCGATGAGCACCAGCAAGGGTCGTGACCAGGCGCGCGCCGCGTACGTGCAGCTGGGGCTTGGTTATCTGCAGCAGGGTTCCACCGAGCGCGCCAAGGTTCCTTTGAAAAAAGCCCTCGACCTGGACAGCTCCGATCCTGACGCGAATGCTGCGCTGGCATTGATCTTTCAGGCTGAAATGGAGCCGGAGCTGGCGGACAAGCAATACCTCAAGGCACTTTCGGCGCGTTCCAACGATGCGCGAATCCTGAATAATTACGGCAGTTTCCTGTACGAGCAAAAGCGTTACAAAGAAGCTTACGAGCGTTTTCAACAGGCCGCCGCTGATACCCTCTACCCGGAACGTTCACGGGTTTTCGAGAGTTTGGGGATGACCGCACTGAGGCTCAATCAGCGTGACGAAGCCACCGGCTACTTCACCAAAGCCCTGCGTCTGGATCGCCAACAGCCACGCGCATTGCTGGAAATGGCTGAGTTGTCGTTCGAAGACAGGCATTATGTGCCCTCGCGTGAGTATTACGACCGTTTTAGCCAACTGAGCGATCAAAATGCACGTAGTCTATTACTCGGTACGCGGTTGGCAAAAATCTACGATGATCGCGATAAAGCAGCCAGTTTTGGGCTGCAACTAAAAAGACTCTATCCCGGTAGCCCGGAATATCAGCAATACCTGTCGGAGCAATGATGAAAGCGGCGCATCCCGAAGTTGTAGCAGCCACTCGCGTGAACCCTGGCGAGACCTTGCGTCAGGGCCGAGAGAGCAAAAACTGGTCGCTGCCTGATGTGGCCTCGAGGCTGAACCTCACCGTCGCGTCCTTGGGCAACCTTGAAACTGGCGATTTTGAAAAGTTGCCTGGGCATACCTTCGCCCGGGGCTATATCCGTGCCTACGCGAAACTTCTTGGGCTCGATCAAAGTGCGTTGGTTCAGCAGTTCGATCAATACACCGGCACCGATGCCCATGGCAGTAATGTGCACAGCCTGGGTCGCATTGAAGAGCCGGTGCGGCTGTCGCACAATATTTTGCGCATTGTCAGCTTGCTGTTGCTCGTGGTTCTGGTCGGTGCCGGTTTCTTCTGGTGGCAGGATCAGACGTCGATGCGCGGCAAAGAGTCGACAGGGATCAGCCTTGAGCACGTCGAAGTCGAAAGTGCTGATGGCACGACCCAGATTCATCCTCTGGATGAACCTGAAGATCAAGCCGTGACCGAGTCTCAAGGGACGTCGTTACCTCTCGCCGCAGGTGAGCCTGCGGCTGAAACCGCAGCGACGACGCCTGCTGCTCCGTCCGCTCCGGCCGTTGGCACGCCTTCGGCCAACGTCCCGGTTACACCGCCTGCGGTGCCGGTGCGCACAACTCCGATGACACCAGTGGCGCCATCGACCGTTGCAGTAACGCCTGTTACGACACAAGCGGACCCTGCAGCTGTGGTAGCGGGTTCTGGTCACATCAAGCTGCAATACGTCTCCGATTGCTGGACGCAAGTGACCGATGCCAACGGCAAAGTGTTACTCAGCGGTGTGAAGCGCAAGGGCGAGAATCTGGATGTCACCGGCAAGCCGCCGCTCACGTTACGCCTGGGCTTTGCTCGCGGTGTTCAAGTGAGCTATAACGGCCAGCCTGTGGACATGGCACCTTTTACCAGTGGCGAAACCGCTCGCCTGAAGCTAGGGCAATAAGTCATGCACGGCGAATCACCGATCAAACGTCGCGAATCTCGTAAAATTTGGGTCGGCTCCGTCCCGGTGGGCGGTGATGCGCCCATCGCGGTGCAGAGCATGACCAACAGCGACACCAACGATGTCGCTGCCACGGTTGCGCAGATCAATCGTCTGGAAGCGGCTGGCGTCGATATCGTGCGGATTTCGGTTCCGGACATGGATGCTGCCGAGGCGTTTGGCCGGATCAAGCAATTGGTCAAGGTCCCCTTGGTTGCCGACATCCACTTCGACTACAAAATTGCATTGCGCGTCGCCGAGCTGGGCGTTGACTGCCTGCGGATCAACCCGGGCAACATCGGCCGCGAAGACCGTGTGCGCGCGGTGGTGAGTGCCGCCCGTGACCGTGGGATTTCGATCCGTATCGGGGTCAACGCGGGGTCGCTGGAAAAAGACCTGCAGAAAAAATATGGCGAGCCGACACCGGCTGCGCTGGTCGAGTCCGCGTTGCGGCATGTCGAGCATCTGGATCGTCTGGATTTCCAGGATTTCAAGGTGAGTGTCAAAGCCAGCGACGTGTTCATGGCGGTGGAAGCCTATCGCTTGCTCGCCAAGCAAATCATTCAGCCGTTGCACCTGGGCATTACCGAAGCCGGTGGCCTGCGTTCAGGCACGGTAAAATCAGCTGTTGGCCTCGGTATGCTGCTTGCCGAGGGGATTGGCGATACTATCCGCATCTCGTTGGCTGCTGACCCGGTCGAAGAGGTGAAAGTCGGTTACGACATTCTCAAATCGCTGCACCTTCGTTCCCGTGGCATTAACTTCATTGCCTGCCCGAGCTGTTCCCGGCAGAACTTCGATGTGGTCAAGACCATGAACGAACTGGAAGTGCGCCTTGAAGATTTGTTGGTACCGCTGGATGTCGCGGTGATCGGTTGTGTGGTCAACGGTCCTGGCGAAGCCAAGGAGGCGCATATCGGCCTCACTGGGGGAACGCCTAACCTGATTTACATCGACGGCAAGCCAGCGCAGAAGCTGACCAATGACAATCTGGTCGATGAGCTTGAACGCTTGATCCGTCAGAGAGCGGCCGAAAAGGTCGAAGCCGACGCAGCGCTCATCGCGCGCGGTTGATAGGCCAATACAGATTTCGCTAAGGATTTTTCGTGAGTAAGTCTCTGCAAGCCATTCGTGGCATGAACGACATCCTGCCCGACCAGACGCCCCTGTGGCGCTATTTCGAGGGCACGGTGTCGCGTCTGCTGGATAACTACGGTTATCGCCAGATTCGTATGCCAATCGTTGAGTTCACCGAGCTGTTCAAGCGCTCTATCGGTGAAGTGACCGACATCGTCGAAAAAGAGATGTACACCTTTGCCGATCGAAACGGTGACTCTCTGACCCTGCGCCCTGAAGGCACCGCAGCATGTGTGCGTGCAGTGCTTGAACACGGTATTACCGGTGGCGGCCAGGTTCAGAAGCTTTGGTACATCGGCCCTATGTTCCGCCACGAGCGGCCACAGAAAGGCCGTTATCGCCAGTTTCATCAAATCGGGGTGGAAGTCTTCAATCTTGATGGCCCGGACATTGACGCCGAGCTGATTGTTCTGACCTGGCGTCTATGGGGCCTGCTGGGCATTCGCGGCGCGGTCAAACTTGAGCTCAACAGCCTGGGCACCAGCGAAGCGCGCGGGCGTTATCGCGAGGCGCTGGTCGAGTTTCTGTCGGCACGCCTGAGCGAACTTGACGAAGACAGCCAGCGTCGTCTGAAAACCAACCCGCTTCGCGTTCTCGACACCAAGAGCCCTGAAACCCAGGCCGTTCTGGTGGACGCGCCGAAGCTGGCGGATTACCTCGACGACGAGTCGCGTATCCACTTCGACGGGCTCAAGGCACGTCTGGACGCAGCCGGTATTCCGTATGTGATCAATCCCAAGCTGGTGCGCGGGCTCGATTACTACAGCAAAACCGTTTTCGAATGGGTCACCGATCAGTTGGGCGCCCAAGGCACTGTGTGTGCCGGTGGTCGTTATGATGGCCTGGTCGAGCAAATGGGCGGCAAGCCTACGAGCGGCGTCGGTTTTGCCATGGGCATCGAGCGTCTGGTCCTGCTGCTGGAAACCCTGGAGCAGATCCCGGAAGAAATCTCGCGTCAGGTCGACGTCTATCTGTGTGCCTTCGGTGAAGCTGCCGAACTGGCTGCATTGACCCTGACCGAACGTTTGCGTGACCAGTTGCCGAACCTGCGTTTGCAGGTCAATGCCGGCGCTGGCAGTTTTAAAAGCCAGTTCAAAAAAGCCGACAAGAGCGGTGCACTGTACGCGCTGATCCTGGGCGACGATGAACTGGCCCAGCAAGTGGTAGGTTTCAAACCCCTGCGTGGCCAGGGCGAACAACAAAATATTGCCTGGGATGCTCTGTCTGAGCACCTGGCCGCCTGCGTTGTGCAGGGTTGAAGCTGATAAACAGCCGTTTTAGCGAATAGGAGTATTGGGGTGTCGCGTACCGAAGATGAAGAACTGGCCGTGATGAAGGACTGGTGGCAACGCAACGGCAAACCCCTGGTTACTGGCGGTTTGCTGGCGTTGATCGTGGTATTTGGCTGGCAAGCCTGGCACAGATATCAGGGCAACCAGTCGCAAGGCGCCTCGATGCTCTATCAGCAATTGCTGGAAACGGCCTTGACCCCGAGCGGTCAGCCTGACACGGCACGGGTCGCGGATATCGCGGGCAAGTTGAAAAGCGAATTCGGTGGCTCGGCTTACGCTCAATACGGCAGCCTGTTCGTGGCTAAAGTGGCGGTTGATACCGGCAAGCTCGATGATGCTGCCGCTGAACTCAACGCCATTACCGCCAAGCCGTTCAACGACACGCTGGGTGAAATTGCGCGTCAGCGTCTGGCTCGGGTGTTGGCTGCTCAGAACAAGACTGACGAAGCACTGAAACTGCTCGACGGTGATGCCGACAAAGCATTCCTGGCCAGCCGTGAAGAACTCAAGGGCGACCTGCTGGTACAGCTGGGCCGTGCCGACGAGGCGCATGCGGCCTATCAAAAAGCCAAATCTGCGCTGTCTGAAGAAGCGGCAGTGGGTGGCTTACAAATGAAACTCGACGACTTGGCGAAAGGGGATGCGTGACGTGATGCGTTGGAAACATGCAGCATTGCTGGCCCTGGCCATATTGGCCGCGGGTTGCAGTAGCAACAGCAAAAAGGAATTACCACCGGCCGAGCTGACCGACTTCAAAGAAGAAGTGGTTCTGCAAAAGCAATGGAGTCGCTCCATCGGTGATGGCCAGGGCAAGAACTACAGCATGTTGGTTCCAGCTGTCGAAGGTGAGAATATCTTCGCTGCGGACGTCACCGGTATTGTGATGTCTCTGGATCGCACGACGGGCGACGTGATCTGGAAGAAGGACCTTGAACTGCCTGTTTCCGGTGCCGTTGGCGTAGGCTCCGGTCTGGTGATGGTCGGTACGCTCAAAGGCGCAGTCATCGTTCTTGACGCTGCCACCGGCGAAGAAAAGTGGCGCGCTCGCGTGACCAGTGAAGTGCTGGCACCGCCTGCGACCAACGGTGACGTGGTCGTGGTTCAGACGCAGGATGACCGTGTGTTCGGCTTCGATGCTGCCACCGGCAACCAGCGCTGGATCTACGAAAGCACCCCTGCGGTCCTGACATTGCGCGGTACTGGCGCGCCGATCGTGACCAGCCACCTTGCCTTGGCCGGTCTGTCGACGGGTAAAGTCATTGCATTGAATACCTCGAACGGCGTGCCGATCTGGGAGCAACGCGTTGCTATTCCACAAGGTCGCTCGGAACTGGATCGTGTTGTCGATATCGACGGTGGTCTGCTGTTGTCTGGCAGTACGTTGTATGTCGCCACCTATCAGGGTCGTGTCGCCGGTCTGGATGTAGAGAGCGGTCGTGTGCTTTGGCAGCGTGATGCGTCAAGCTATGCCGGTGTCGCCCAAGGTTTTGGCAGCGTCTACGTGAGTCTGGCCAGTGGCACTGTCGAAGGCGTCGATGAGCGCTCCTCGACAGCGCTTTGGAGCAACGATGCATTGGCTCGTCGCCAGCTGGGTGCGCCGGAAGTGTTTTCCAGCTACGTAGCGGTCGGCGATATGGAAGGCTATCTGCACCTGCTGAGCCAGGTCGATGGCCGTTTCGTTGGTCGTGAGAAAATTGACGGCGATGGCCTGCGTGCCCGTCCGTTGGTTGTTGGCGACACGATTTATGTGTTTGGCAACAGCGGCAAGCTGGAAGCCCTGAAGATCAAGTAATGGTTGTCTACGCGTGAGGCCGCTCTCTATGTTTGAAACATAGGGCCTCTTGCAGCCTTGCCCCGGCAAGGCCTGCGGCACTTCTGGTGCCGCTCCGAACTCCGGCCGCTGCCATGCAGCGGCTTTTGTATTTTCTGAAATAACGAAGTGGAGAGCCGCATGGTTCCCGTAATCGCCCTGGTGGGTCGACCGAACGTCGGCAAGTCCACCTTATTCAACCGCCTGACCAGGACTCGCGACGCTATTGTCGGCGATTTGTCCGGTCTGACCCGTGATCGCCAGTACGGTGAGGCAAAGTGGCAAGGGCGTTCCTACATTCTGATCGACACCGGCGGTATCTCTGGTGATGAACACGGCATGGACGAAAAGATGGCCGAGCAGTCGCTGCTGGCCATCGAAGAAGCCGATGTTGTGTTGTTCCTGGTAGATGCCCGTGCCGGTTTCACGGCTGCTGACCAAATGATCGGCGAGCACTTGCGCAAGCGTGGCAAGCGTTCCTACGTGGTAGCCAACAAGGTCGACAACATCGATCCTGAAATGGCCCGCGCTGAATTCAGCCCGTTGGGTATGGGTGATGCGATCCCGGTTGCTGGTGCTCACGGTCGTGGCATCACTCAGATGCTGGAAATCGCCCTCAGCGAATTCCCGAAAGACCCTGAAGAAGAGATTGAGGCCGAAGATGTCGCCGAAGGCCAGGAAGCCAAGCGCATTCCAGGTCCTAGTGAAAAAGACGGGATCAAGATCGCGATCATCGGCCGTCCGAACGTTGGCAAATCGACGTTGGTCAACCGCATGCTCGGTGAAGACCGGGTTATCGTCTATGACGAGCCTGGCACCACCCGTGACAGCATCTACATTCCCTTCGAGCGTAACGACGAGAAGTACACGCTGATCGACACCGCGGGTGTGCGCAAGCGCGGCAAGGTCCACGAGGAAGTCGAAAAGTTCTCGGTGGTGAAAACCCTGCAGGCGATCAAAGACGCCAACGTGGTGATCTTCGTGATGGACGCCCGCGAAGGCGTGGTCGATCACGACCTCAACCTGCTGGGCTTTGTCCTGGAATCCGGTCGTGCGCTGGTTATCGCATTGAACAAGTGGGATGGCATGGATCCGAGCGAGCGCGAGTTCGTTAAGATTGAGCTGCAACGTCGCTTGTTCTTCGTCGACTTCGCCGATATCCACTTCATCTCGGCCTTGCATGGCACGGGTGTGGGTAACCTCTACCAATCGGTTCAGAACTCGTTCAAGTCCGCAGTCACCCGCTGGCCGACTAACCGCCTGACTCAGATTCTTGAAGACGCGGTCAGTGAACATGCACCGCCGATGGTTGGCAGCCGCCGCATCAAGCTTCGCTATGCTCACTTGGGCGGTGCTAACCCGCCGTTGATCGTGATTCACGGCAACCAAGTCGAGAAAGTACCCAAGTCCTATGTCCGTTATCTGGAAAACACCTACCGCCGCGTGTTGAAGCTGGTCGGTACGCCAATCCGGATCGAGTTCAAAGGCGGGGAGAACCCATACGAAGGCAACAAGAACACGCTGACAGACCGTCAGGTCAACAAGAAGCGTCGAATGATGTCTCACCACAAGAAAGCTGACAAAAAACGCAAAGATAAGCGTTGATCCGGTAACGGATATTCTTGAAAAGGGCGCCAATGGCGCCTTTTTTTATGCGCGTGGTATGGGCTATCCTGTTTGTTTCCCGTGCCGCCGTAGAGCCGGGTGTAAGCAAGGGAATGGCCCATGATCATCAGTAAGCTGCCGAATGTCGGCACGACCATTTTTACCGTGATGTCCCAGCTTGCCGCGCAGACCGGTGCAATTAACCTGTCCCAAGGTTTTCCGGATTTCGACGGCCCGCAAGCGCTTCGAGATGCTGTGAGCCGGCACATCGCTGATGGCCACAACCAATACGCGCCGATGACCGGCTTGCCTGCCCTGCGCCAGCAAGTGGCGGCCAAAATTGCCCGTAGCTATGGCCGTCAGGTGGATGCCGACACTGAAGTCACCATCACCCCCGGCGCGACCCAGGCCATTTTTTGCGCGATCCAGACGGTGATTCAGCCCGGCGACGAAGTGATCGTGTTCGACCCGTGCTACGACAGCTATGAACCTTCGGTCGAGCTGGCTGGCGGTCGCTGCGTGCATGTGCAGCTCGGTTTGGACGATTTCGCCATTGATTGGCAGAAGCTCGGTGAAGCCCTGACCCCGCGCACGCGGATGATCATCCTCAACAGCCCGCACAACCCGAGCGGCGCGTTGATCACCCGCGATGAGCTCGATCGGTTGGCGGCGTTGATCGCCAATCGCGATATTTATCTGGTCAGCGATGAAGTGTACGAGCACCTGGTGTTTGACGGCGTGCCGCACGCCAGCGTGCTGGCCCATGAAGAACTGTACCAGCGGGCGTTCGTGGTCAGTTCGTTCGGCAAGACCTATCACGTTACCGGTTGGAAAACCGGTTATGTGGTCGCGCCTCCGGCCTTGACTGCCGAGTTGCGCAAGATCCACCAGTACGTGAGCTTCTGTGGCGTAACGCCGCTGCAATACGCCTTGGCTGACTTCATGGCCGAGCACCCTGAGCATGTCGAGGAGCTGCCCGCGTTCTATCAGGCCAAGCGCGATCTGTTCTGCGACCAGCTTGAACCCTCACGCTTTAACTTCAGCCGCGTAGCGGGCACCTATTTTCAGCTGGTGGATTACTCGAACATTCGTCCGGATTTGAATGACGTCGATATGTCACTGTGGATGACCCGCGAGCATGGTGTGGCTTCTATTCCTATCTCGGTCTTCTACCAAAGCCCACCATCAGGGCAACGCCTGATTCGTTTGTGCTTTGCCAAACGCGAGGAGACGTTGCGTCAGGCAGCGGAAAAACTATGCGCGATTTAAGCGAACTGCCCAATCTCAATATAGCGTTGGTCCAGACCACTCTGGTGTGGCACGACCGCGAGGCCAACCATGAGCATTTCGAGCTGTTGCTGGATCAGGCTCGGGGCGCGGACCTGATTATCCTGCCAGAGATGTTCACCACCGGCTTCTCGATGCAGTCCGAAACCCTGTCCGAGCCGGAAAATGGCCCCACCGCCAAGTGGATGCTGGCCCAGGCCAAGCGACTGGATGCGGTCGTGACGGGCAGCCTGATCGTTCAGGCTGCTGACGGCAGCCATCGCAATCGCCTGCTATGGGCGCGCCCAGACGGTGAGCTGTTGCATTACGACAAGCGCCATCTGTTTCGCATGGCGGGCGAGCACAACCACTTCACTCCGGGTGAGCGTCAGGTTCAGTTTGAATTGAAAGGCTGGCGGATTCGGCCACTGATTTGCTACGACCTGCGTTTCCCGGTCTGGAGCCGTGATGCGCAAGACACTGATCTGCTGCTGTATGTCGCCAACTGGCCCGGCGCACGACGTCTGCACTGGAATCGCCTGCTACCGGCCCGCGCCATCGAAAACCTCTGCTACGTCGCCGCAGTCAATCGAGTCGGCACCGACGGTAAGGGCTTTACTTACACGGGTGATAGCCACGTTTTCGACTTTCAGGGTGAAAGCCTGTTTAGCGCCGGTGAGGCCGATGGGGTGTTTCAGGTCTGCCTGAGCGCTGCCGACCTGGCCGCCTACCGCAAACGCTTTCCGGCGAATCTGGATGCGGACACTTTCGAGCTGCATTGAATAATAATGTTTTTATTTGATGCGGTTTCCAGCCAAACGCTGATCTCCGCAGGAGCTGACTTGTCTGTGAAAGTCGCAACGCGGTGTGTCTGACAGGCCTCGTTGAATGGTCTTCGCAGACAGTTGCTCTTACAGTTTGAACTGCGCGATAGCGCGGCGTTGCAGGCGGGGCGACATCTCTCACAGGAAATGCGGGAAGCAGACACAAAAACGGCCCCGAAGCGTTCGCTTCGGGGCCGTTTTTTGTTTCAGGCGTTCAGATCAAGCCGCTTTGGCTTGGGCCTGGCTCAATGAGCGATTCAGTGCACTGAACAGTGCGCGGAAGCTGGCAGTGGTGATGTTCTCATCAATGCCAACACCGTGGACCGCACGATCACCGTTCACTCGCAGTTCGATGTAAGCCGCTGCCTTGGCCGTGGTCCCGGCGCCAATGGCGTGTTCGCTGTAGTCCATGATTTCCACGGAGTCCGGCAGGCTGGCGACCAGTGCTTCCAGAGCGCCTTTGCCCTTGCCACGCCAGTGCTGGGTCTCGCCATCGCAATGGACTTCGGCATCCACTGAGCTGTTGCCGTTTTCTTCCTGCAGCTTATGGCTGAGCAGGGCGTACGGCACGTTGGCTTGCAGGTATTCGCGGTGCAGCAAGCTGTAAATCTGCTGCGCGCTCATTTCCAGGCCCAGACGATCGGTTTCACCCTGAACTACCTGGCTGAACTCGATCTGCATCCGGCGTGGCAGGCAGATGCCATATTCCTGTTCCAGCAGGTAAGCGATGCCGCCTTTGCCGGATTGGCTGTTGACCCGAATCACCGCCTCGTAACTGCGACCGATATCGGCCGGGTCGATTGGCAGGTAAGGCACTTCCCACAACGCATCAGGCTTTTGCTGGCTGAAACCTTTGCGGATGGCGTCCTGGTGCGAGCCGGAGAACGCGGTGTGCACCAGATCGCCCACATACGGATGGCGTGGGTGAACCGGAATCTGGTTGCACTCCTCAACGACTTTGCGCACGCCGTCGATGTCAGAGAAGTCCAACTGAGGGTTGATGCCCTGGGTATAGAGGTTGAGTGCCACGGTGACCAGATCGACGTTACCGGTGCGCTCGCCGTTACCGAACAGGCAACCTTCAACGCGATCGGCGCCAGCCATCAAGCCCAGCTCAGTGGCCGCAACCCCGGTACCACGGTCGTTGTGGGTATGCAGGCTGATCAGCACGCTGTCACGGCGATTGATATTGCGGCCAAACCACTCGATCTGGTCGGCGTATATGTTTGGCGTAGCCACTTCAACGGTTGCTGGCAGGTTGAGGATGACTTTGTGCTCAGGTGTCGGGTTCCAGACCTCGATGACCGCGTCGCACACTTCCTTGGCGAACTCGAGTTCGGTCGCGCTGAAAGTCTCCGGCGAATATTCGAACGTCCACTGGGTTTCAGGCTGCTGGGCTGCGAACTTGACGAACAGCTTGGCTGCGCTGACCGCGATCTCTTTCACGCCGGCTTTGTCTTGGTTGAAGACGATGCGGCGGAACGAAGGCGAGGTCGCGTTATACAGGTGAACAATGGCTTTCTTTGCCCCGCGCAGGGATTCGAACGTGCGCGCGATCAAGTCTTCACGACCCTGGGTCAGCACCTGAATGGTGGTGTCATCCGGGATGTGGTTGCCTTCAATCAGAGTACGGACGAAGTCAAAGTCGGTTTGCGAGGCGGCCGGGAACGACGCTTCGATTTCTTTGACGCCGACGCTGACCAGGGTCTTCCAGAAACGCAGTTTCTTGACCGCATCCATCGGCTCGATCAGCGATTGGTTGCCGTCGCGAAGGTCAGAGCTGCACCAGATCGGCGCTGTTGTAATGGTCTTTGAAGGCCAGGTACGGTCAGGCAGGTCAATGGTTGGAAACGCGCGGTACTTGGTCGAGGGATCGTTGAGCATTGCCATGGGAGAAATCCTTATTGTGCTGGCCGGATAGAGGCGGCCTACCGTTGAAACGAAAGAAAGGGGCGAGGCACCGCGATCTAGCTTGGCAGTCGTGCACTGACCAGGCAAAGGCAGCGATGTTGGCGCAATAGAATGAGGGTGTGTGAGGTTTTCATGCCGTCAACCGTAACCATTGGGGTGAAAGTTGGCAAGCACTCGATAAAAATTGATATAAATCATCTGATTTAGCGTTTTTACGGGTTTTTATGGCTGAATCTTAAGTAAAAGACCGCGCAAATTGCGCGGTCTTCCACAGGGGCGCAACTCAGGGTTGAAATGCACCAATAAAAATCGCTGGATCAACCCGTGCATCGTTCAGGCTGACGTTCCAATGCATATGCGGCCCGGTGGCGCGGCCGGTTGAGCCGACTCTGCCTACCACGCCACCACGGCTTACTGCCTGACCAACCTTCACGTCGATTTTCGACATGTGGCAGAACATGCTGATGAAACCCTGGCCGTGGTCGACGAACACGGTATTGCCGTTAAAGAAGTAATTGCCGATCAGGATCACCTTGCCAGCGGCTGGCGATTTGATCGGGGTGCCCGCCGGTACAGCGAAATCCAGACCCGCGTGGGGATTGCGTTCCTCGCCATTAAAGAAACGGCGAACGCCGAACTTGCTCGAAAGGGGTCCACTCACCGGCTTTTCCAGCAGCAAGTTGCTCGGCGTCCCCGGCGTGAAGCTGCGGTAAGCGCGAATCTGCTCGGCCAGTTCGCCATCGATACGTTTCAGGTCGGCGGGGTTGGGATTGACCTGGCGCTGGTTTTTCAGGGTGATGCGTTGTTCTGGGTATTGCTTGTTGCCGACGGTGAAGTTCAGGGTGCGTGTGCTATTCGCGGTTTTGGCGGTGATCTGTTGGCTGCCGGGCTTGATCGTCAACGGCACACCCACAATCGCCAGCCAGCGCGCATCCTGTTCTTTGACCACCAACACCGACCTGCCTTGATAACTGGCTTGCGGCGCCTGAGCGCTGGTACCCAGATCGACGACCGCAACACCGCCCGGTACCGGCTTGTTCAGCAGGCGGGCGATGTAACTGTCGTTGCTGGCATGGGCGGGCAGGGCAAGACACAGTGCAAATAGTGGCGCAATAAAACGCAGCATCAATAGATCAATCCAGAAGAGAGAGGGTGACAGGCGCCAGATGGTTGTCTTCGACGCGCACCTGCAATTCACCTTCGCCAAGCCGGGCTTTCAAACGCTGGCCGTTATGGGTTTGTTCCGCGCTACGAATCGCATGACCACGTTCATCGAGCAGGATGCTGTAGCCACGGCTCAGCGTTGCCAGCGGGCTGACCACGTGCAGCGTCTGCATGTGGCTTTGCAGCTGCAGACGTCGGGTCTTGAGGATCTCGCGAATCGCTCGAGGCAAGCGTTGGGACAAGCTGTCCAGCCGTTGTTTCAACAGCGCAAGGGTACGACCTGGATGCTGGGCGGCGAGGCGGGCCTGCAGATGGGCCAGACGCGCAGCGCGTTTTTGCGTGTGCTGTTCGAAGGCGCGACGCAGGCGCATGTCCAGATCGTCCAGGCGTTGTGCTTGCTGGCGCAGGCGCTCGCCAGGATGACGCAAGCGTCGGGAAATGCCTTCCAGGCGCAGGCGCTCGCGCATCAAGCGATCCTGGATGCGGGTGACTAACCGCCGCTTCAGGTTATCGACCCGTCGATGCAGGTCACTGGCGTCCGGTGCGAGCAGCTCTGCCGCAGCCGATGGCGTCGGTGCCCGCACGTCGGCCACGAAATCGCTGATCGAGACGTCGGTCTCATGCCCGACCGCGCTGACAATCGGCGTCACACAGGCATCGATTGCCCGGGCCACCGCTTCTTCGTTGAAGCACCACAAGTCTTCCAGCGAGCCGCCGCCACGGGCCAGGATCAAGGCATCAAAACCTCGAGAGTCGGCCAGTTTCAAGGCGCGGACAATTTGCGCGATAGCATCACGACCTTGTACTGCGGTAGGGATCAACGTTAGTTGCACCTGCGGTGCACGACGGCGGAACACGCTGATGATGTCGCGAATCACTGCGCCGGTAGGCGAGCTGATGATGCCGATGCGACGCGGATGCAAAGGCAACGGCACTTTGCGTTCGGCGCTGAACAGGCCTTCGACGCTGAGTTTGTCTTTCAGTGCATCGAAGGCCAGACGCAGGGCACCTTCACCTGCGGGTTCGACGGTGTCGAGGATCAGCTGATAGTCGCCACGGCCTTCGAACAGCGAAACTTTGCCGCGCACTTTCACCGCCAGACCGTCTTTCAACACCTGACGAACCCGTGCGGCGCTTTGCCGGAACAGTGCGCAACGCACTTGGGCGCCACTGTCCTTGAGGGTGAAATACACATGGCCGGACGCCGGGCGGGACAGATTGGAGATTTCGCCTTCAACCCAGATATTACTGAACACATCCTCCAGCAGCACGCGTGCGCGGCCGTTGAGCTGGCTGACGGTGAGGACTTCCCGGTCGAGGCCGAGTCTTGCGAAGGGGTCTTTGATCATGGCGAGCATGATAAAGGCATGCCTTTATATAGGATAGGTAGTGGTGGTTTTATCTAGTCGAGCATACCGCTCGCTGGTTACAGTCGGCACGGATAACTTCATGGATGAATCTCGATGACCTTTGCCGATTTAACCGGGTTGTTCAATCAATTGGCGTTCACGCCCCTCGACTGGGTGCTGATCGAGCTGGGCGTGATAGGCGCGTACATCGTATTTGGTATCGCCGGGTTTGGTACGGCGTTGGTTGCTGGACCGGTGCTGATCAATTTCATGGCGTTGTCGCGGATCATTCCGTTGTTGGTATTGCTGGATTTCATCGCTGCGTTCGGCAATCTGCTGCCTTCGCGCCGATCGGTGGTCAAGGCTGAGCTCCTGCGCCTGCTGCCCTGCATGGCGGTGGGCTGCACCTTGGGCGTGGTGTTTCTGCTCAACCTTAAATCCGATGTCTTGCTGTTGCTGATGGGATTGTTCATTACCGCTTACGCGCTTTATAGCCTGGGGGTAAAAGTTCGTCCGACACAGCTCGCGGCGGGCTGGGCAATACCGATGGGCACCATTGGCGGCCTGTTCGGTGCGCTATTTGGCAGTGGTGGCTTTCTTTACGCGATTTACCTTAACAGCCGTTTGCCTTCCAAGGTGCAGGCGCGGGCGACCCAGGCCGCGTTGATCAGTTGCAGCACCATCGTCCGGTTGAGCCTGTTTATGCTGGCGGGGGTGTACGCCGAAATGCCGTTGCTGATGCTGGCCGCGTGTTTGTTTCCGGCGATGGTCGTGGGTTCGTGGATTGGCCGCTCACTGATCATGAAATTGTCGCGTGAGGCCTTTGTGCGTCTGGTCACGTGGCTGGTGCTGGCCAGTGGTATTGCATTGATCGGTCGCTACCTCTCCACATGAGCCAGCACTTGACCTGAAAGGGGGGGGGATTAAGCTGCCTTATTAAGTAGCAGCAATAGGCGTCATCCATGAATACCCAGAGCATCATCGTCCCGCAGATTTCCGACTTTCCGGCTCACGAGGCCCGAGCCCGGCTGATCCTGCGCTGGCTGATGAACAAGAACATCATCGAGCAAGAATTGACCACCTGCGGCCGCAGTTTCAGCAAGATGGCCTATGCCGTTGCGCCCGGTGCCCGTGATGTCGTCGAGAATCCTGATGCCCTGCCATTCGGGCAAGCGATCAACGGTCTGGAGATCGTCACCAAGCGTTGCATCTTTACTCCGCTGACCGATTTCGCTGAAGAGGCTGGCTGCCCTGAATGCAGAAAAGAAGTGGGTGAAGCACTGTTCGACAGTCTGGAAGAGTGGATGCCGGGGCACACCGATAACTTCATCTGCCCGGAATGCGGGCATGAAGACGACATCAATGGCTTTCTGTTCCTGCAAGCCTGCGGTTTTTCCAACCTGGGTTTTATCTTCAATAACTGGCTGGACGCCTCGTTCAAGCAGAGCTTTCTCGATGAATTCGCCGAGCGTCTGGATCGTCCGGTTTCGTTAGTCAACGTGCATTTGGACGCTGATTGATAATAGGCTGAGGTTTACATTGAGCAGGCAGGTCCGTATGGGTATAATGGCGCGCTTCCAATTTCCCGCTCGGGAGCCCCCGCGATGCTGCGTATCAGCCAAGAAGCTCTAACCTTCGACGACATTCTCCTAGTGCCCGGTTATTCCGAGGTGCTTCCTAACGAAGTTAGTTTGAAGACACGTTTGACACGTGGCATCGAGCTTAATATTCCGCTGGTCTCTGCCGCGATGGATACCGTGACTGAAGCCCGTCTGGCAATTGCCATGGCTCAGGAAGGTGGTATCGGTATTATCCACAAGAACATGACCATCGAGCAGCAAGCTGCCGAAGTGCGTAAGGTCAAGAAGTTCGAAGCCGGTGTAGTCAAGGACCCCATTACCATCGAGGCAGATGCCACGGTACGTGATCTGTTCGAACTGACGCATCTGCACAATATTTCCGGCGTACCGGTGATGCACAATGGCGACCTGGTCGGCATCGTGACGTCTCGGGATGTGCGCTTCGAAAACCGTCTGGATGTTCCTGTTCGGGAAGTGATGACGCCTAAAGAGCGTCTCGTCACTGTTCGTGAAGGCGCCGACAAGAACGAAGTGCGTGAGCTGCTGCACAGGCATCGTCTGGAAAAAGTCCTGATCGTCGACGACAAGTTCGCGCTCAAGGGCATGATGACCGTCAAGGACATCGAAAAAGCCAAGGCCTACCCATTGGCGAGCAAGGACGATCAAGGTCGTCTGCGTGTCGGCGCTGCGGTTGGTACCGGCAAGGACACTGCCGAACGCGTTGCAGCCCTGGTTTCCGCCGGCGTTGACGTGGTGGTGGTCGACACCGCTCACGGCCACTCCAAGGGCGTGATCGATCGCGTCCGTTGGGTCAAACAGAATTTCCCTGAAGTGCAGGTCATCGGCGGCAACATCGCTACCGGCGCTGCTGCCAAGGCGTTGGCTGAAGCGGGTGCCGATGCGGTCAAGGTCGGTATCGGTCCTGGCTCCATCTGCACCACGCGCATCGTTGCCGGTGTCGGCGTGCCGCAAATCAGCGCCATCGCCAACGTCGCCGCGGCCCTTGAAGGCACGGGCGTTCCGTTGATCGCCGATGGCGGCATCCGTTATTCGGGTGACCTGTCCAAAGCCATCGTGGCCGGTGCTTCCTGCGTGATGATGGGCTCGATGTTTGCCGGTACCGAAGAGGCGCCAGGTGAAATCGAACTGTTCCAGGGTCGCTCCTACAAGGCTTACCGCGGTATGGGTTCGTTGGGTGCGATGTCTCAGGCGCAGGGCTCATCTGACCGTTACTTCCAGGACTCTTCCGAGGGTGCCGAGAAGCTGGTGCCGGAAGGCATCGAAGGCCGGGTCGCTTACAAAGGCTCGCTGAGCGCTATCGTTCACCAATTGATGGGCGGCCTGCGTTCATCCATGGGTTACACCGGCAGCGCCACGATCGAAGAGATGCGCACCAAGCCAGAATTCGTGCGTATCACCGGTGCCGGCATGGCTGAGTCCCACGTCCACGACGTGCAGATCACCAAAGAAGCGCCGAACTACCGCGTAGGTTAAAAGCGCTATCCAGTGTCATCTAAATAATCGGGGCTGCTAGCAGCCCCGTGTTGTTTCCGAATTCCACCGAGAGAATGAGTCATGGCCCTCGACATTCACGCCCACCGCATCCTGATCCTCGACTTCGGTTCCCAGTACACCCAACTGATTGCCCGCCGCGTGCGTGAGATCGGCGTGTATTGCGAGCTGCATCCGTTCGACATGGACGACGAAGCGATTCGCGCATTCAACCCACGCGGGATCATTCTCGCCGGTGGCCCTGAGTCCGTACACGAAGCTGATAGCCCGCGTGCGCCAAAGGCCGTGTTTGACCTGAACGTGCCAGTCTTCGGAATTTGCTACGGCATGCAGACCATGGCTGAACAGCTGGGCGGTCGGGTGGAAGGTTCCGAGCTGCGCGAATTCGGTTACGCCCGAGTCGATGTGGTTGGCAAGAGCCGCCTCCTCGATGGTATTGAAGATCACGTTGATCCAGACGGTCTTTACGGCCTTGACGTGTGGATGAGCCACGGCGACAAAGTGACTGAAATCCCTGAAGGCTTTCACGTGCTGGCAAGCACCCCGAGTTGCTCGATTGCCGGCATGGCCGACGACTCGCGCGGCTACTACGGTGTGCAGTTCCACCCGGAAGTAACCCATACCAAGCAGGGCGGTCGCATCCTGTCGCGCTTCATTCTCGACATCTGCGGCTGCGAAGCGTTGTGGACGCCGTCGCACATCGCTGAAGACGCCATCGCGCATGTCCGTGCCCTGGTTGGCACCGATAACGTGCTGCTCGGTCTGTCCGGCGGTGTCGATTCTTCGGTGGTTGCGGCATTGCTGCACAAAGCCATCGGCGATCAACTGACCTGCGTATTCGTCGACAACGGCCTGCTGCGTCTGCACGAAGGCGAGCAAGTGATGGCCATGTTCGCCGAGAACATGGGTGTCAAAGTGATCCGCGCCAACGCTGCCGATCAGTTCCTCGACAATCTGGCGGGCGAGAGCGATCCAGAGAAGAAGCGCAAAATCATTGGTCGTACCTTCATCGATGTGTTCGATGCCGAATCCTGCAAGCTGGACAACATCAAGTACCTGGCTCAGGGCACCATCTACCCGGACGTGATCGAGTCGGCTGGCGCGAAAAGCGGCAAGGCTCATGTGATCAAGTCGCACCACAACGTGGGTGGCTTGCCGGACGAGATGAACCTGAAACTGGTCGAGCCGTTGCGCGAACTGTTCAAGGATGAAGTTCGCCGCCTGGGTCTCGAACTCGGCCTGCCGTACGACATGGTTTACCGTCACCCATTCCCGGGCCCGGGTCTCGGTGTACGGATTCTCGGTGAAGTGAAAAGGGAATACGCCGACCTGTTGCGTCGCGCTGACCACATTTTCATCGAAGAGCTGCGCAAGGCTGACTGGTATCACAAGGTCAGCCAGGCATTCGTGGTGTTCCAGCCGGTTAAATCGGTCGGTGTGGTGGGCGATGCCCGTCGTTACGCTTGGGTTGTCGCCCTGCGTGCAGTGGAAACCGTCGACTTCATGACCGCACGTTGGGCGCACCTGCCTTACGAGCTGCTGGAAACCGTCAGCGGCCGCATCATCAATGAAATCGAAGGCATCTCCCGCGTCACGTACGACGTGTCGAGCAAGCCGCCAGCGACTATTGAGTGGGAATGATCTGATCGCGGCGGCAGCTTTGCAGCGCTGAAATGATTCAATCTATAAGGGCAGCCTAGGCTGCCCTTATTTTTTTTCAAATGCAGGTGTATCGTATTCGCCCTTGGCATCTGTTCTCAGGTGTGTGCGGGCCATCCGGCTCCACTCTGTTTTATTCTTGAGGTGCTTGCGCTTATGTCCTTTACCCGTCGACAAATACTCGGAGGTCTGGCCGGTCTTGCCGTGGTTGGTTTGGGCGCAGGTGGCGCTTCGCGCTATTGGCTGGGGCGCAGGAATTCCGAGGCGGGCCACGACTACGAGCTGATTGCCGCGCCATTGGATCTGGAGCTGGTGTCTGGCCATCAGACGCCGGCCTGGGCATTCGGTGGCTCTGCGCCGGGCACTGAGTTGCGGGTGCGTCAGGGCGAGTGGCTGCGAGTACGGTTCATCAACAAGCTGCCGGTGCCGACCACGATTCACTGGCACGGGATCCGTTTGCCGCTGGAAATGGACGGCGTGCCGTACGTTTCGCAGCTGCCTGTGTTGCCGGGGGAGTATTTCGATTACAGGTTTCGCGTGCCGGACGCTGGCAGCTACTGGTATCACCCACATGTGAATAGCAGTGAAGAGTTGGGTCGCGGGCTGGTCGGGCCGTTGATCGTCGAAGAGCGTGAGCCGACCGGTTTCCTGCATGAGCGGACCCTGAGCCTGAAAAGCTGGCATGTTGACGAAGAGGGGGCGTTCACCGCTTTCAGTGTGCCTCGTGAAGCCGCGCGCGGCGGTACGGCGGGGCGATTATCGACTATTAATGGCGTGCCGCAGGCCGTCATTGACTTGCCTGCCGGGCAGATTGTCCGGGTCAGGCTACTCAATCTCGACAATACCCTGACTTATCGCCTGAACATGCCCGGTGTCGAGGCGCAGATCTACGCGCTGGACGGTAATCCGGTCAAGCCACGGCCGTTGGGTAAGGAATATTGGCTGGGGCCGGGCATGCGCATTTGTCTGGCGATCAAGGCGCCAGCGGCGGGTGAAGAGATTTCGCTGCGCAATGGTCCGGTACGTCTGGGAACCTTTCGTTCGGTTGCCAACAGCGACGCAGCTGGCGAATGGCCTCCGGCGTTGCCGGTCAATCCGGTTTCCGAACCTGACATGGCTAACGCCGAGAAGCTCAACTTCAATTTCGAATGGGTGGGCTCCGTGTCGGTGAACGTCGACAATGGTGCACCACCGAGCTTGTGGCAGATCAATGGCAAGGCATGGGATATCACCGACAAGACCTGCGCCGACCGGCCCATCGCCAAGCTGCAAAAGGGTAGAAGCTACATCTTCGAGTTGAAGAACATGACGCAGTATCAGCACCCGATCCACTTGCACGGCATGAGTTTCAAGGTCATCGGGTCGAACCGCAGGACGATCATTCCGTACTTCACCGACACCTACCTGCTCGGTAAAAACGAGCGGGCACGTGTCGCGCTGGTAGCCGATAATCCGGGCGTGTGGATGTTCCACTGCCATGTGATCGACCACATGGAAACCGGGCTAATGGCCGCAATAGAGGTGTCCTGATGAGGCAGTCGCAGATTATTGATCGCAGTCAGGATCAACATTTCATGCGTGAGGCAATGGCGCTGGCCTCGCAGGGCGCAGCTTTGGGTGAAGTGCCCGTGGGCGCAATAGTGGTGCAGAACGGCGAAATTATCGGACGCGGGTTCAATTGCCCTATCAGCGGCAGCGACCCCAGCGCCCACGCCGAGATGGTCGCCATTCGCTCCGCAGCTCAGGCGCTCAGTAATTATCGGCTACCGGGCAGCACCCTCTACGTCACCCTCGAACCGTGCAGCATGTGCGCGGGCCTGATTGTGCATTCACGCATCGCTCGTGTGGTGTACGGTGCGCTTGAACCCAAGGCCGGTATTGTTCAGAGTCAGGGGCAGTTTTTCAGTCAGGCCTTTCTCAACCATCGGGTGTTGTTCGAAGGGGGGGTGCTGGCGGAGGAATGCGGGAGGATGCTGAGTGAGTTCTTCAAGATGCGCCGGGCGAAGGGTTGAGTTCGCTGGCGCGATAGGCCTGAGCCGACGCTTAAAGCGTCGGGTTTTCTTCAGTCGGTTTGGTCTTGTCCACGCCCGGCACATGCAGGTTGCCGTCGGCGACCTGACTGCCTTCAAGCTGCGGCTGGGTGACCCATGTGAGGATGTCGTAATAGCGACGGATGTTGGCGACAAAGTGCACGGGTTCGCCGCCTCGGGCATAACCGTAACGGGTTTTGCTGAACCATTTTTTTTGCGCCAGACGCGGTAACATTTTTTTTACGTCCAGCCATTTATTTGGATTCAGGCCTTCGTTCTCGGCCAATTTGCGCGCATCGTCCAGATGACCGCTACCGACGTTATAGGCCGCAAGTGCTAACCATGTACGGTCAGGTTCCTGAATCTTGTCGTCCAACTGATCCTTCATGTAGGCAAAGTACTTTGAGCCGCCGTCGATGCTTTGCTTGGCATCCAACCGGTTGGACACACCCATGGCCTGCGCCGTGTTTTGGGTCAGCATCATCAAACCCCGTACGCCGGTTTTTGACGTGACGCTGGGCTGCCATAACGATTCCTGATAACCGATGGCAGCCAGCAATCGCCAATCCACCTGCTCTTCCTTGCCTGCCGACCGGAAATGTTTTTCATAGTGCGGCAAACGCTGCTGAAGGTGTTGGGCGAAGGTGTAGGCCCCCATGTATCCAAGGACGTCGACATGCCCGTAATAGCGATCTTTCAAGCGCTGTAGCGTGCCGTTCTTCTCGACTTTGTCGAGGAAGTTGTTGATCTCGTTCAGCAGGCTGTTGTCTTCGCCCAGCGCGACGGCCCAGCGCTGATCACGGCTATCGCCCAGGTCGAAGGCAACGCGCACGTTCGGGAAGTACACCTGATTCATTGCCAATTCATTGGAGTCGACCAGGGTCAGGTCAATTTGGCCCTCATCCACCATGCGCAGCAGATCGACCACTTCCACTGCGTCGGACTCTTCGTACTCCAGTGTCGGCATTTTCAGTTTCAGTGCGGCCAGCTGTTCGGCATGGCTGCTGCCCTTGAGCACCATGATCTTCTTTCCGATCAAATCGCCAGCGTCGGTCGGGC
The DNA here is from genome assembly GCF_036346185.1 of Pseudomonas sp. 10C3. Lineage (NCBI taxonomy): Bacteria > Pseudomonadati > Pseudomonadota > Gammaproteobacteria > Pseudomonadales > Pseudomonadaceae > Pseudomonas > Pseudomonas sp. 10C3. The sequence goes on from NZ_JASJVE010000004.1 coordinate 147,616, forward strand.
GCGACTGGCCGTTGCGGTAGATGATCTGGGGGGTGACTTGCAGGTACGGATGGGAAAAACGGGCTTGCAGCTTGCGTGTGTCGGTAGCGACCAGGCCCGCAGCAGCCAGCACTGGGCCTCCGGGCTTCTGCAACTGATCGAATAAATCATCAAGATTGTCGGCGGTTTCGATCTTCAGTTCGACCCCAAGATCCTTGGCGAAGCGCTTGACCAGCTCGTATTCGAAACCGGTTTCACCGTTGCGATCCTGGAAATAAGTGGCCGGGCTGTTACGAGTGACCACGCGCAGAATGCCGTCCTCCTTGACTCGCTCCAGTGTGTTGGGTTTATCAACACAGGCGCCGAGCATTAGGAAGAGTCCGGTTGCGATGAGCCATTTGGCACAGCGCGGGCGGAAAGCGGATTGGGAAAACATAGGTGCAGTATACGCAAAGGACCCCGACCGCCATATCTCGACAGTGAGGGCCTTGTCTGATAGAGCGGAGTCGTTCTCGGGTCACCGACATCAGGCGATGCTGGAAACCACCGTTCTGGGTGCTGAAAGGGGCGGTTTAGGCTAGAATGTATGGCCTCAAAGCACACCCCTTCCCGAGGCTGTCCCGAAGATGTTGATCCTGCGCGGTGCTCCTGCCCTTTCTGCCTTCCGCCACAGCAAATTACTTGAGCAGCTGAAACAAAAAGTTTCAGCTGTCAGTGGCTTGTACGCTGAATTCGCCCACTTCGCTGAGGTCACTGGCGTTCTGACCGATGAAGAACAGCAGGTCCTTGCCCGCCTTCTGAAATACGGCCCGAGTGTGCCGGTTCAAGAGCCGAGCGGCCGGCTGTTTCTGGTGTTGCCGCGTTTTGGCACTATCTCACCCTGGTCGAGCAAGGCCAGCGATATTGCCCGCAACTGCGGTCTGGCAAAAATTCAGCGCCTTGAGCGCGGTATCGCTTTCTATGTAGAAGGCCAGTTCAGCGACGTCGAGGCCGAGCTGATTGCTGGCGCTCTGCATGACCGCATGACGCAGCTGGTGTTGGGCACGCTGGAACAGGCCGCCGGTCTGTTCCGCCATGCCGAACCCAAGCCGCTGACGGCCATCGATGTTCTGGGTGGCGGTCGCGTGGCGCTGGAAAAAGCCAACATCGAGCTGGGCCTGGCCCTGGCCGATGATGAAATCGATTATTTGGTGACCAGCTTCGAGACATTGGGGCGCAATCCCCATGACATCGAATTGATGATGTTCGCCCAGGCCAACTCTGAGCATTGCCGCCACAAAATCTTCAATGCCAGCTGGGATATCGACGGCCAGAACCAGGAAAAAAGCCTGTTCGGCATGATCAAGAACACTTTCCAGATGCATGGCGAAGGTGTCCTCTCTGCCTATAAGGACAACGCTGCGGTCATCGAAGGCCCTGTGGCGGGTCGTTTCTTCCCGAACCCTGAAACCCGTCAGTACGGCGCGGTGCAGGAGCCGGTGCACATCTTGATGAAGGTCGAGACCCACAACCACCCAACCGCGATTGCTCCGTTCCCGGGTGCCTCTACCGGCTCCGGCGGCGAGATTCGTGACGAGGGTGCGACCGGTCGCGGCGCCAAGCCAAAAGCCGGCCTGACCGGTTTTACCGTGTCGAACCTGCTGATTCCCGGTTTTGAACAGCCGTGGGAAGTGCCTTACGGCAAACCCGAGCGCATCGTGACGGCGCTGGACATCATGCTTGAAGGCCCGCTGGGCGGCGCGGCGTTCAACAACGAATTTGGGCGTCCGGCCCTGACCGGTTACTTCCGCACCTTCGAACAATCGATCAGCACCCCGCACGGCGATGAAGTCCGTGGTTACCACAAGCCGATCATGCTGGCTGGCGGTATGGGCAACATCCGTGATGAACACGTACAGAAAGCCGAGATCACTATCGGCTCCAAGCTGATCGTGCTCGGTGGTCCGGCCATGTTGATTGGTCTGGGTGGCGGTGCAGCGTCATCGATGGCGACCGGCACCAGCTCGGCGGATCTGGATTTTGCTTCGGTTCAGCGTGAAAACCCTGAAATGGAGCGTCGCTGTCAGGAAGTGATCGACCGTTGCTGGCAGTTGGGCGATCAAAACCCGATCAGCTTTATCCATGACGTCGGCGCGGGCGGTCTGTCCAATGCCTTCCCTGAACTGGTCAACGATGGCGGACGAGGCGGTCGTTTCGAGCTGCGCAACATTCCAAATGACGAGCCGGGCATGGCCCCGCTGGAAATCTGGAGCAACGAATCACAAGAACGTTATGTGATGGCGGTTGGCGCTGCGGATTTCGAGCGCTTCAAAGCCATTTGCGAACGTGAGCGTTGCCCGTTTGCCGTCGTCGGTGAAGCCACTGCCGAGCCGCAACTGACGGTGACCGACAGCCACTTCGGCAACAGCCCGGTGGACATGCCGCTGGAAGTGCTGCTGGGCAAGGCGCCGCGCATGCACCGTTCGGCGACTCGCGAAAGCGAACTGGGCGATGATTTCGACCCGAGCACCCTGGATATCGACGAGTGTGTGCAGCGCGTTTTGCATCACCCGGCCGTCGCCAGCAAAAGCTTCCTGATCACCATCGGCGACCGGACCATCACCGGTCTGGTTGCTCGCGATCAAATGGTAGGTCCGTGGCAAGTGCCCGTGGCCGACTGTGCCGTGACTGCTACCAGTTTCGATGTGAACACCGGTGAAGCCATGGCCATGGGCGAGCGTACGCCGCTGGCGCTGCTGGACGCTCCGGCGTCCGGGCGTATGGCGATTGGCGAGACCCTGACCAACATCGTCGCTTCACGCATTGCGAAAATTTCCGACATCAAACTGTCGGCCAACTGGATGTCCGCTGCCGGTCACCCCGGTGAAGACGCCCGTTTGTATGACACAGTGAAAGCGGTTGGCATGGAGTTGTGCCCTGAACTGGGCATCACCATCCCGGTGGGCAAGGACTCAATGTCCATGAAAACCCAGTGGCGCGATGACGGCACCGAGAAGAGCGTGACGTCGCCGCTGTCGTTGATCGTGACCGGCTTTGCCCCGGTGGTCGACATCCGCCAGACCCTGACGCCAGAGCTGCGCATGGACAAGGGCGAAACCGATCTGATCCTGATTGATCTGGGTCGTGGTCAGAACCGCATGGGCGCCTCGATTCTCGCCCAGGTTCACGGCAAGTTGGGTCGTGTCGCACCCGACGTGGATGATGCTGAAGACCTCAAGGCGTTCTTCGCTGTGATCCAGGGTCTGAATGCTGACGGCCACTTGCTGGCTTATCACGACCGTTCCGACGGTGGTCTGTTGGTTACCACTCTGGAAATGGCCTTCGCCGGCCACTGCGGTTTGAACCTGTACCTGGACAGCCTGGCAGAAACCTCCGCCGAACTGGCAGCCATCCTGTTCAACGAAGAGCTGGGCGCAGTGATTCAGGTTCACCAGGATGATACGCCGGTGGTGCTTGCACAGTTCAGCGCGGCCGGGCTTCAGGATTGCGTCGCGGTCATCGGTCAGCCGGTGAACAACGATGAAGTGGCGGTCAGCTTCAACGGTGATCCGGTGTTTGCCGGTCAACGTCGTTCGCTGCAACGTCAGTGGGCCGAGACCAGTTATCAAATCCAGCGTCTGCGTGACAACGTCGAATGCGCCGAGCAAGAGTTCGACGTACTGCTTGAAGAAGACAACCCTGGCCTGAGTATCAAGCTGGGCTTCGATGTGAACGAAAACATCAGCGCGCCGTACATCAAGAAAGGCATTCGTCCGCAAGTGGCGGTTCTGCGTGAGCAGGGCGTCAACGGTCAGGTCGAGATGGCGGCGGCGTTCGATCGCGCCGGCTTCAACGCCATCGACGTACACATGAGCGATATTCTTGCCGGTAGCGTTGATCTGAATGAGTTCAAAGGTCTGGTGGCCTGCGGTGGTTTCTCCTACGGCGACGTGCTCGGCGCGGGCGAAGGCTGGGCCAAGTCGGCCCTGTTCAACAGCCGCGCGCGGGATGCTTTCCAGAACTTCTTCGAGCGTCATGACAGCTTCACCCTTGGCGTGTGTAACGGTTGCCAGATGTTGTCCAACCTTCGCGAACTGGTTCCAGGCAGCGAGTTCTGGCCTCACTTCGTGCGCAACCGCTCTGAGCAGTTCGAAGCACGGGTAGCGATGGTTCAGGTTCAGGAATCAGCGTCGATCTTCCTACAGGGTATGGCCGGTTCGCGCATGCCGATCGCCATTGCTCACGGTGAGGGTCTGGCTGAGTTCCGCAACGAAAACGCGTTGCTCGAAGCTGATGTGTCCGGATGTGTAGCCATGCGGTTTGTCGACAACCATGGCAAGGTCACCGAAACCTACCCTGCCAACCCGAACGGTTCGCCGCGCGGGATTACGGGTCTCACCAGCCGTGACGGTCGCGTCACCATCATGATGCCGCACCCTGAGCGTGTGTTCCGTGCCGTACAGAACTCCTGGTGTCCGGAAGAGTGGGATGAAGACGGCGCCTGGATGCGCATGTTCCGTAATGCGCGGGTATGGGTGAACTGACAGACAACGGTCGAGCCATGTACAAGCTCAGCTTCTTCGTTCCACCGAGCCATGTAGAGGTGGTCAAGAGTGCCGTATTCGCCGCAGGTGCCGGGCGAATCGGGGCTTACGACAACTGCTCATGGCAGGTGCTGGGTCAAGGCCAGTTTCGCCCGCTGGACGGCAGTCAGCCGTTTATTGGGCAGGCAGGCGAGATCGAGCAGGTGGAGGAATGGAAGGTCGAGTTGGTAGTGGCTGACGAGTTGATCGCTCAGGCAGTGATGGCTCTAAAGCAGAGCCATCCCTATGAAACGCCAGCTTACGAAGTATGGAAGCTGGCGGATTTCTGAATCAGCCGGACCAGATTCATGTTGCCTCTGGCCGGCAGACAGTAGGCGCTGACCGGGCTGCGATGGAGTACAAAGCGGTCCTGCAGTGCCTACAGAATGGCGGAGTACTGAGCCGGGAGGTATCAGGGAGGACGCCGCGTCAATCAGAATAGTCAGGGGCGGATCTCGACCATGGTGCCGTCTTTGACCAGATCCCAGAGCTCGCGCATGTCGGTATTTTTCATGGCGATGCAGCCGTCGGTCCAGTCCAGGGTCTGGAAATACCACTCCGGGTAATCATCGTTGACCGGCGTGCCGTGGATCATGATCATGCTGCCCGGGCTGACGCCATCGCGTCGGGCGCGCGCCGAGTCGCTGATGTTCGGGTAGGAGATATGCATCGACAGGTTGTAACTGTCGCTGACCTTGCGCCAGTCCAGCCAGTAAAGACCTTCCGGGGTGCGCTTGTCGCCTTCTCGAAGCTTTTGCCCCTTGGGCACTTTACCCAGCGAAATGCGGTAGGTCTTGAGCGCCGCGCCGTCGCTGATCAACTGCAGTTGATGTGCCGATTTCAGAATCAGTATTTTATCGATGTTTTGAGCAGCGATGCTGTGCGTGTTGATGACTGCTCCACCAATGAACCTCTGTTCACTGCCCTTGGGCAGTCTGGTTTCGGTGAATGCAGCTTGAGACAGCGGAACGACGCAACTACATAAAAGGGCAAGCAACCAACGCATCGAAACGGTATCCCTGAGCAATGTATGGGCAGCGCTACACGCGCTGCCCGCGGAGTAATTAGGTCTTTTTTATCTGCTGCAACGGTGCCAGAGACTCAGTTCGCACTGGGTAGACCTGCTGGATCCGGTCGGCAAAGAAGCATTCTAAGGTACGTTTTACCGTCATGAAAGCCAGCTCGGACCATGGAATGTCAGCCTCGTCGAAAAGCCGCACCTCCAGGCTCTCTACCCCGGCGGCAAACTCCAGATCTACCAGCTCGGCGCGATAAAACACGTGTACCTGACTGATGTGCGGTACATCGACCAGCATGTACAGGCTCAGGCCACGCAGCGTGGCGCAGGCTTCTTCCGCCGTTTCGCGGCGGGCGGCCTGTTCGACCGTTTCCCCGTTTTCCATGAAACCGGCTGGTAAGGTCCAGTACCCCATGCGCGGCTCGATGGCGCGACGGCATAGAAGCACCTGCGAGCCCCAGATTGGCAGGCTCCCGGCGACGATATTAGGGTTCTGATAATGGACGGTCTGGCAATGCTCGCAGACGTAACGTAAGCGGCTATCGCCTTCGGGGATGCGCTGAATGACCGGGTTGCCGCACTGGCTGCAGAATTTCATGCTGAACGTCGATTCCTGAAATCAGTCGCTATCTTGGCGTGCCGCACCGGGGTCGGCAAGCTGAGCTTACACAAGCAGGTCCAATCAGTTGCCGGGTTGTCCTACGAGGGGTTGGGCGTATCGCCGCTTTGGTGCATTATGCCAGTTAGGCAACAGATCGAGATTTCCCATGCTGGACGAGCTACTTCGCCGTGTAAGCAGTCATACGCCGCGTACTCTGGAAACGGATCGACGTTTCCCCGAGGCCGCTGTCCTAGTGCCCATCACTCGGAGTGATGAGCCGGAGTTGATCCTGACCCTGCGCGCCAGCGGGCTTTCGACCCATGGCGGCGAAGTCGCCTTCCCTGGTGGGCGGCGTGATCCCGAAGACCCGGACCTGATTTTTACGGCCTTGCGTGAGGCCGAGGAAGAAATCGGTCTGCCGCCTGGTCTGGTCGAGGTGATCGGCCCGCTCAGTCCGTTGATCTCTTTGCACGGAATCAGGGTCACGCCTTACGTAGGCATCATCCCTGACTTTGTCGAATACCAGGCCAACGATGCCGAGATTGCGGCTGTCTTCAGCGTGCCTCTGGCGTTCTTTCGCGAGGACCCGCGTGAGCATACTCACCGTATCGATTACCAGGGTCGTAGTTGGTATGTGCCCAGCTATCGTTTCGGTGAATTCAAAATATGGGGTCTGACAGCGATCATGATCGTCGAACTGGTCAATGTGCTGTACGACGCCGACATCAGCCTGCACACGCCGCCTGAGCGTTTTATCAATATTTGATACTTACCCACGGCCTGCGGGCCATGAGGAAACCACTATGAAATATCGCTTGGGAGATTCCCATGTCGACACTCATCCGCAAAGCTGGGTTGCGCCTACTGCCACCCTGATTGGCAAGGTCAAGCTCGAAGCCGGTGCCAGCGTTTGGTTTGGCGCCGTATTGCGTGGCGACAACGAGCTGATCCATATCGGTGAGAACAGCAACGTACAAGATGGCACGGTGATGCACACCGACATGGGGTCGCCGCTGATCATCGGCAAAAATGTCACCATCGGCCATAACGTCATGCTGCATGGCTGCACCGTGGGCGATTGCAGCTTGATCGGCATCAATTCGGTCATCCTTAACGGTGCCAAGATCGGCAACTATTGCATCATCGGCGCCAACTCGCTGATTGGCGAGGGCAAGGAGATCCCCGACGGCTCACTGGTCATGGGCTCGCCCGGCAAAGTGGTGCGTGAACTGACGGACGCGCAGAAAAAAATGCTTGAAGCCAGTGCTGCGCATTACGTGCACAACGCCCAGCGCTATGCGCGTGATCTGGCCCCGCAGGAAGACTGATGAGTGTCGAGCGACCGGTTGCTTCGCCGTGTGTGAATATTTGCGCGCTGGACGAGGCGGACATCTGTCTGGGCTGCCAGCGCACCGTTGAGGAAATTACCCGCTGGAGTCGCATGGACAATACTGAGCGCCGCGTGGTGCTTGGACGCTGTCATGAGCGAGCGCGGGACAGTGGCATGCTGTGGACGGTGGGTGTGAAAACCACTCCTTGATTCTGGCGCCTCACTTTTTCGGGACGAGGCCCAAGTGATCGGCTTCGTGGTAAATTGCGCGCCTTTCTTCTCCCCATGAGTCGCCCACCAATGGCGGGCTGGCTCGATGATCTGCTCCACGAGGACCTGAGATGACTCAAATCGGAACGCCACTGTCGCCTACCGCGACGCGCGTATTGCTCTGCGGTTGCGGCGAGCTTGGCAAGGAGGTGGTGATCGAACTGCAACGCCTGGGCGTCGAAGTGATCGCTGTTGACCGTTATGCCAACGCGCCAGCCATGCAGGTCGCGCATCGTAGTCATGTAATCAACATGCTCGACGGTGCCGCCTTGCGCGCAGTGATCGAGGCCGAGAAGCCGCATTATATCGTCCCGGAAATCGAAGCCATTGCGACCGCGACCCTGGTCGAGCTGGAGTCCGAAGGTTTTACCGTGATCCCCACTGCCCGGGCAGCTCTGTTGACGATGAACCGCGAAGGCATTCGTCGTCTGGCCGCTGAAGAACTGGATCTGCCGACTTCGCCGTATCATTTCGCCGACACCTTTGAAGACTACCGTCAGGCGGTTGAGAACCTCGGTTTCCCGTGTGTGGTCAAGCCGGTGATGAGTTCATCGGGTAAAGGCCAAAGCCTGCTCAAAAGCACTGACGACGTGCAAGGTGCCTGGGATTACGCGCAGGAAGGCGGCCGTGCCGGTAAGGGTCGTGTAATCATCGAGGGGTTCATCGATTTCGATTACGAAATCACCCTGCTGACCGTGCGCCATATTGGCGGCACTACCTTCTGTGCGCCGGTCGGGCATCGTCAGGAGAAGGGCGACTATCAGGAATCCTGGCAGCCGCAGGTCATGAGCCCGGTTGCTTTGGCTGAGTCCGAGCGGGTTGCACGCGCCGTGACCGAGGCCTTGGGTGGCCGTGGTCTGTTTGGCGTCGAGTTGTTCATCAAGGGTGATCAGGTCTGGTTCAGCGAAGTCTCTCCGCGTCCACATGACACCGGTCTGGTGACCCTGATCTCTCAGGACCTGTCGCAGTTCGCGCTGCATGCGCGGGCGATCCTCGGCCTGCCGATCCCCTTGATCCGTCAGTTCGGACCCTCGGCTTCGGCAGTGATTCTGGTGGAAGGCAAATCCACGCAAACCAGTTTCGCCAACCTGGGTGCTGCCTTGAGCGAGCCCGACACCGCGTTACGCCTGTTCGGCAAACCGGAAGTCAATGGTCAGCGGCGCATGGGTGTGGCCCTGGCTCGCGACGAGACCATCGAAGCCGCCCGCGCCAAAGCGACGCGTGCGTCCAAAGCGGTGAAGGTTCAGCTATAACTGCAACTGCAACTGCAACTGCAACTGCGAATTGCCTGACGCTGTGCGTCAGGCAATTCGGTCCAGATCGTTTTCCCGCGTCTCTTTCAGGCATAGCACAGCGATCAAGCTGAGCAAAGCTGCTGCCGACACATACCCGCCAACCCAGCTCAAGCCGCCCATCGCCACCAGTTTCTGGGCGAAGAAGGGCGCCACTGACGCCCCCACGATACCGCCCAGGTTGTACGCCGCAGATGCGCCGGTATAACGCACACGCGTCGGAAACAGTTCAGGCAGCATCGCGCCCATTGGGGCGAAGGTCACGCCCATCAGGAACAGTTCGATGCAAAGGAACAGCGCAACGGCCCATGTAGTGCCGTAAGTCAGCAAGGGTTCCATGGTGAAGCCAGACAGGATCGCCAGCACACCGCCAATGATCAGCACCGGTTTGCGCCCGAAACGGTCGCTGGCCCAGGCCGCCAGGGGTGTGGCTGCGGCCATGAACAGTACGGCAAAGCACAGCAGGCCAAGGAACGTCTCGCGACTGTAACCGAGGGTCGATACGCCGTAGCTCAGGGAGAACACAGTCGAGATATAGAACAGCGCGTAGCACACCACCATTGATGCCGCGCCCAGCAGCATAGGGCGCCAGTATTGGCTAAGGAGTTCCGCCAAGGGCATCTTGACCCGCTCGTGTCGGGCGATGGCGTTGGCGAAGATCGGCGTTTCCTCAAGCTTGAGCCTTACGTACAGGCCGACCATCACCAGTAACGCGCTGAGCAAAAACGGAACGCGCCAGCCCCAGGAGCGGAACTGTTCGTCATTCAGCGTCATGGCCAGGGTCAGGAATAACCCGTTAGCCGCCAGGAACCCAATCGATGGACCCAGTTGCGGGAACATGCCAAACCAGGCGCGCTTGCCCTTGGGGGCGTTTTCGGTAGCGAGCAATGCCGCGCCGCCCCATTCGCCGCCCAGCCCCAGCCCTTGGCCGAAACGCAATACGCACAACAGAATCGGGGCCCAGGCGCCAATCGTGGCATAGCCCGGCAGCACGCCAATCAGGGTGGTGCAGATGCCCATCAGCAAGAGCGAGGCCACCAATGTCGATTTGCGGCCGACACGGTCGCCAAAATGGCCGAATAAGGCCGAGCCCAGCGGCCGCGCAAGAAAGGCGATGCCGAAGGTCAGAAACGCCGACATCATTTGTGCGGTGCCCGACGTCTGCGGGAAGAATACCGGGCCGATGACCAGCGCGGCAGCTGTGGCGTACACGTAAAAATCGTAGAACTCGATGGCGGTGCCAATGAAGCTGGCAACGGCCACGCGCCGGACCGAGTTGGCCGGTTTGGTCGCTGCGGCATCGTGCTCGAAAGTGGTGCTATTGGTCATCCGAATGTCCCTGTTGGATTTTTGTTTTTATGATGTCGCCAAGGTTCAGCGAGTGGCGCTTTTTCGGGTGCGGCGGTGAACAGTCGGCGTGATCGGGAAGCGCTTAAACGGCGGCGCGAGTGCTGCTGTTCTGCCACATCAGGACTCGGGTGACCCGCTTGTCTTCGGTTTCGAGAATTTCCAGACGGTATGGCCCGATTTTCACGCATACCGAGCTGTCTGGAATGGTTTCCAGTGCTTCGGTGACCAGGCCATTGAGGGTTTTTGGGCCATCGGAAGGCAAGTGCCAGCCGAGACTTTTGTTCAATTCGCGAATCGACGCAGCGCCATCAATCACCAGGCGACCGTCGGTTTGCGGGTGGATATGCGGATTGTCGAAGCTCTGTTCGTTTTCAAACTCACCGACGATTTCTTCAAGGATGTCTTCCAGGCTGACAATGCCAAGCACTTCGCCGTACTCGTCGACGACCACGCCCAGGCGGCGCTGTTGCTTGTGAAAATTCAGCAGTTGCAGTTGCAGCGGGGTGCTTTCCGGGACGAAATAAGGATCGTAGCAAGCCTCGATCAGGTCTTCTTTGGTCAGGTCGGCATGCGGCAGCAAATGGCTGATCTGGCGTGTATTGAGTACACCTTCCACTTGGTTGATATCGTTGTGGTACACCGGCAGCCGCGTATGGCGGGAGATGATCAGTTGTTCGATGATGCGCTGGATCGGGTCATCCAGATTGATGCCGTCGACTTCGCTACGCGGTACCAGAATGTCGTTCACGGTAATGCTGTCCAGCGCGTGAATGCCCGATAGTACATGTGAGCGGCTGGGCTGGTTATCCTGCTGGCCGTCATGGAGCAAGACCGTCAGCGGTACTTCATTGTCCTTTTTGCGGGCGTTCGGTTTGTCGCGGATACCGAAGGGTCGCAGTAGCGTGCAGGCGATGGCGGAGAACAGCCAGGCCAAGGGAGAGAGTAGCTTCATGGGCAAGCGCAGAGTGCTGTTACCCAGCATCAATATCGCTTCCGGGTAACGTGCCGCCAGGGTGCGCGGTATGAATTCGGCAAAGATCAACAGCACACTGCTGACGCCGATCCACGCCAGCGTAGGCCCGTTGTTGTACCAGAAGTGCAGCGCCAACAGCATGCTGATGATGGTGATCAGTACTTTGATCAGGGTATTGCTCAGGATCAGGCTGCCCAGCTCAAACGCCAGTTTGGGCATGGAGGTGTCAGTAGCGCGACCGTTCGGACGCACAGCCTTGAGGTACTGGTGTGCGGCGTCTACCGCAGTGAGCAGGCCGGACCAAAGAATCAGCAGGGTCAATACACCAAACATCGGGCCGATGGGCAGGTTATTCATGATCAACGCCCGTCAGATGTGCAGAATGAATTCGCGTACCAGCTTGCTGCCGAAATACGCCAGCATCAGCAGGCAGAAACCGCCTAGGGTCCAGCGAATTGCCTTGTGTCCGCGCCAGCCGAGACGGTTGCGTCCCCACAGCAGCACGCTGAAAACCACCCAGGCCAGGCAGGCGAGGAGTGTTTTGTGCACCAAGTGCTGGGCGAACAGATTTTCGACAAACAGCCAGCCCGAGATCAGTGACAGCGAGAGCAGGCCCCATCCTGCCCAGAGGAAACCAAACAGCAGACTTTCCATGGTTTGCAGTGGCGGGAAGTTCTTGATCAGTCCGGACGGACGTTTGTGTTTGAGTTGGTGATCTTGCACCAGTACCAGCAAGGCCTGAAACACCGCGATGGTGAACATGCCGTATGCCAGGATCGACAGCAGAATGTGGGCCAGAATGCCCGGTGCTTCATCGATGGGCTGGACCGTACCGGTGGGCGCGAACTGTGCTAGCAGCACCGTCGCCAGCCCGAGCGGGAACAGCAGCACCAGCAGGTTCTCCACGGGTATTCGCGCACAGGCGAGCATGGTCAGGGCAATAACAGCGACCGCGATCAGGCTCGCGGCACTGAAAAAGTCCAGGCCCAGGCCGACGGGTGTAATCAGCTGGGTGTAAAGACTGAGCCCGTGAGCGATTACAGCGAAGCCGCCGAGCAGGCAAAGTAGACGTTTATCCACCTTTGCACCTTGGCGCAGGCGGATGCTTTGATAAAGGGTCGCAGCGGCATATAAGCAGGCGGCGGCGAGACTGGGAAGCAAGCTGGGTGACAAGGGAAGCATAAATCCTGTTAGGCAAGCCCGAAAGACGCTGAGTTTGGCATAGAACCGACATTTCACGAAAGACTACAGAAGCAGACTCGATGGTGTCCGTCCAGCAGAGTCTTCGCTATAATCCGTCACCTGCTCAAGTCGCAGGCTCGTCGAACACTGTTTTTAGCCGTTGTTTTCAACAACGGGCCACCACGAGCCGGACCGCACCAACCGGGGTTCAACTAGAGCCTGAAAGGATCGCGCATGTTTGAAAACCTTACAGACCGCCTCTCGCAGACGCTTCGCCATGTTACCGGCAAGGCGAAGCTGACCGAGGACAATATCAAAGACACCCTGCGTGAAGTGCGCATGGCTTTGCTTGAAGCCGACGTTGCCTTGCCGGTGGTTAAAGACTTCGTCAATAAGGTCAAGGACCGCGCTGTCGGTACCGAGGTGTCGCGCAGCCTGACGCCGGGCCAGGCGTTCGTGAAGATCGTCCAGGCCGAACTCGAAGAGTTGATGGGGGCGGCCAACGAAGATCTGGTCCTCAACGTCACACCACCGGCCGTGGTCTTGATGGCGGGCTTGCAGGGCGCGGGTAAAACCACCACCGCCGGCAAGCTGGCGCGCTTTCTCAAAGAGCGCAGAAAGAAAAGCGTGATGGTGGTCTCGGTGGACGTTTATCGTCCTGCGGCCATCAAACAGTTGGAAACCCTGGCCAACGACATCGGCGTGACGTTCTTTCCGTCCGATATCAGCCAGAAGCCGGTAGAGATCGCGCTGGCGGCCATCAAAGAGGCCACGCTCAAATTCATCGACGTGGTGATCGTCGATACCGCCGGTCGCTTGCACATCGATGTCGAGATGATGGGCGAGATCCAGGCGTTGCACGCGGCAACCAAGCCAGCTGAAACGCTGTTCGTGGTTGACGCCATGACCGGTCAGGATGCGGCCAATACCGCCAAGGCCTTTGGCGATGCGTTGCCGTTGACCGGTGTGATCCTCACCAAAGTCGATGGTGATGCTCGTGGCGGCGCGGCGCTGTCGGTGCGTGCGATCACCGGCAAACCGATCAAGTTCATCGGTATGGGCGAGAAAAGCGACGCCCTCGAACCGTTCCACCCGGACCGGATCGCCTCGCGCATCCTCGGTATGGGCGATGTGCTGAGCCTGATCGAACAGGCCGAACAGACTCTCGACAAAGACAAAGCCGATAAACTGGCGAAAAAACTGAAGAAGGGCAAAGGCTTCGACCTCGAAGACTTCCGCGATCAGTTGCAACAAATGAAAAACATGGGCGGCCTTGGCGGGCTCATGGACAAGCTGCCGAACATGGGCGGGGTGAATCTGGCGCAGATGGGCAATGCTCAGAACGCCGCTGAAAAGCAATTCAAGCAGATGGAAGCCATCATCAACTCGATGACCCCGGCCGAACGCCGTGACCCGGACCTGATCAGCGGTTCGCGCAAGCGCCGGATCTCCATGGGTTCAGGCACTCAGGTGCAGGATATCGGGCGTCTGATCAAGCAGCACAAGCAGATGCAGAAGATGATGAAAAAATTCTCCGCCAAAGGCGGTATGGCAAAAATGATGCGCGGCATGGGCGGAATGTTGCCCGGCGGCGGCATGCCGAAGATGTGATTGCATAGCGCGGGAGACTCTTTTCGCGCATCCCTACACGGAGGGTGACCTCCAGTAACCTTGCTTTTTGCAGGGTTGATAAGCCGCTGTTCGCAGCGGCTCCATAGCAGATCTGGATGGCATGCCGATAGGCGCCGGAAAAAGACATTTGCAAATGTCCGGATATTCCTTAGAATATGCGGCCTTTCGGGCACCTATGCCCGCTGTGCATCTTAAGATTTGCAGCACCGACTACAGGAACGATGTCCACATGCTAACCATCCGTCTCGCCCTTGGCGGCTCCAAAAAGCGCCCGTTTTACCACCTCACCGTGACCGACAGCCGCAACCCGCGCGATGGTTCACACAAAGAACAAGTTGGTTTCTTCAACCCGGTTGCCCGTGGTCAAGAAGTCCGTTTGTCCGTGAACGAAGAACGCGTGACTTACTGGTTGAGCGTTGGTGCACAACCTTCTGAGCGTGTTGCTCAGTTGTTGAAGGAAAATGCTAAGGCTGCGGCCTGAGCAATATGAACGCGACGCCTGCAGTAGCCGAAGATTTGATCGTTATCGGCAAGATTTATTCTATTCATGGCGTTCGCGGCGAAGTGAAGGTTTATTCCTTTACTGATCCGATTGGAAACCTGTTGGATTACAAGACCTGGACGCTTCGGCGCGAAGGCGATGTGCGACAGGTAGAGCTGGTCAGCGGACGCTTGCAAAACAAGTTCCTGGTCGTAAAGCTCAAAGGTCTCGATGACCGTGAGGAAGCTCGTCTTCTGTCCGGTTTTGAGGTCTGCGTGCCGCGCAACCTGTTCCCTGATCTGACCGACGGCGAGTACTACTGGTACCAGCTGGAGGGTCTTAAGGTCATCGACCACCTAGGGCAATTGCTCGGGAAAATCGATCACCTTCTGGAAACTGGCTCGAACGATGTAATGGTGGTCAAGCCTTGTGCAGGCAGTCTGGATGATCGCGAACGCTTGTTGCCCTATACAGAGCAATGCGTGTTGGCAGTCGACCTGGGTGCTGGCGAGATGAAGGTGGATTGGGATGCGGACTTCTAAGCGACATGGCTAGCCTACGCGTAGAAGTGATCAGTCTGTTCCCCGAGATGTTTTCCGCCATCAGCGACTACGGCATTACCAGCCGTGCGGTGAAACAAGGGCTTTTACAGCTGACTTGTTGGAATCCGCGGGACTACACCACAGATCGACATCACACTGTGGATGATCGCCCATTTGGCGGTGGTCCGGGCATGGTGATGAAGATCAAGCCTCTTGAAGACGCTCTGGTTCAGGCCAGGCAGGCAGCAGGGGATGCGGCGAAGGTTATTTACCTGTCGCCACAAGGCCGCCAACTGACTCAGTCGGCGGTACGCGAACTGGCGCTAGGGGAAGCATTTATCCTCATCGCGGGTCGTTATGAAGGCATTGACGAGCGTTTCATTGAAGCTCATGTCGATGAAGAGTGGTCGATTGGTGACTATGTACTTTCCGGTGGCGAGCTGCCGGCGATGGTCCTGATAGACGCGGTTACGCGGCTGCTGCCTGGAGCTTTAGGGCATGCGGACTCCGCGGAGGAAGATTCCTTCACGGATGGTCTGCTGGATTGCCCGCATTACACCCGACCGGAGGTGTATGCGGATCAGCGTGTTCCCGACGTGTTGCTAAGTGGCAATCACGCGCACATCCGGCGTTGGCGTTTACAGCAGTCCCTTGGGCGGACCTATGAACGACGCGCCGATCTTCTGGAAAGCCGCTCGCTTTCTGGAGAAGAGAAGAAGCTGCTGGCGGAGTATCTCCGCGAGCGGGACGATAGTTAACGTATCGATGGTAGATCCTGATGATCTACCTTAGGAGCACAGCATGACTAACAAAATCATTCTGCAACTCGAAGCTGAGCAGATGACTAAAGAGATCCCTCCCTTTGCCCCGGGCGACACTGTTGTCGTTCAGGTGAAAGTGAAGGAAGGCGACCGTTCGCGTCTGCAAGCGTTCGAAGGCGTTGTGATTGCCAAGCGTAACCGTGGTGTGAACAGTGCTTTCACTGTTCGTAAAATCTCCAACGGTGTTGGCGTAGAGCGTACTTTCCAGACTTACAGCCCGCAAATCGACAGCATGGCTGTGAAACGTCGCGGTGACGTTCGCAAAGCCAAACTGTACTACCTGCGTGACCTGTCCGGTAAAGCAGCTCGCATCAAAGAAAAACTGTCTTAAGTTCAGTCTTTCCGATGCAAAAAAAAGCAGCCTAAGGGCTGCTTTTTTGTTGCCCGGTTTTTAATCTCCATCGGGCAACGCTCGCCGCGCCATGACCCGGTGTGGAACACTGCCACCGACTTTATTACAGAAGCCCCGAATATCATGCCTGCTATTGATCACCCGCTGATTGACCGTTTTCTCGACGCGTTATGGCTGGAGAAAGGCCTGTCGGATAACACCCGCGAGGCTTATCGCAGCGATCTGGCTTTGTTCAATGGCTGGTTGCAGGAGCAAGATGTTGAATTGAGTAGCGCGGGTCGGGAGCTGATTCTCGATCACTTGGCCTGGCGCCTGGACAAAGCGTACAAGCCTCGTTCGACAGCGCGCTTTCTGTCCGGCCTGCGCGGGTTTTATCGGTTTTTGCTGCGGGAAAAGTTGATCCTGGTCGATCCGACCCTTCAAGTGGACATGCCGCAACTGGGCAGACCCTTACCTAAGTCATTGTCCGAGGCCGACGTTGAGGCGCTGTTGGCCGCGCCGGATCTTGGCGAGGCCATCGGTCAGCGTGATCGGGCGATGCTTGAGGTGCTGTACGCCTGCGGCTTGCGCGTCACTGAACTGATCAGCTTGACCCTTGAGCAAGTCAACTTGCGCCAAGGCGTCGTGCGGGTCATGGGCAAGGGCAGCAAGGAACGACTGGTGCCGATGGGGGAGGAGGCGATTGTCTGGATCGAACGCTACATGCGTGATGCGCGGTGGGAGCTGTTGAACGGACGGCCCAGTGACGTGCTGTTCCCAAGTCAGCGCGGTGAGCAGATGACCCGCCAGACGTTCTGGCATCGTATCAAGCACCAGGCCAAGGTCGCCGGAATCGGCAAGTCCCTTTCGCCGCATACCTTGCGCCATGCCTTCGCTACCCACCTGCTCAATCACGGCGCTGACCTGCGAGTGGTGCAGATGTTGTTGGGGCACAGTGATTTGTCCACGACGCAGATATACACTCATGTAGCCCGCGCAAGATTGCAGGAAATACATGCAAAGCATCACCCTCGTGGCTGATTTCCAGGCCTGCCGGGAGGTGTCCTGCGTCACTCTCAGTCGGCCTGACAGCCCTTATGTGATAGGCTTTGCCGGTTTCGAAAATTGGGCAGCACTAAAACGCCTGCGGTCCCCCATGACCGCCGTTTTCAGCAGCGCCCATCTGTCCACCGTTCAAGGAGTCCCCATGCGCGTGACCCGGATTTTCGCCGCCGCAGTTATTGCGTTGGCCAGTACGCTCAGTATGTTCGCTCAGGCGGATGATGCCGCCGATAAAGCCATCCGCAAGGCCCTTGAAACGCTGCAGCTCGAGCTGCCAGTCGACAGCATCGCCAGTAGCCCGCTGAGCGGTCTGTATGAAGTCAAACTCAAAGGCGGTCGCGTGCTGTATGCCAGCGCTGACGGCCAGTTCGTGATGCAGGGGTATCTGTTTCAGATCAAGGACGGTAAACCGGTCAACCTGACCGAGAAGACCGAACGCTTGGCCATTTCGAAAACCATCAACGGCATTCCTACCGGTGACATGGTGGTCTATCCGGCCATCGGCGAAACCAAATCGCACATCACCGTGTTTACGGATACCACCTGCCCGTATTGCCACAAGCTGCACGCTGAAGTCCCCGAGCTGAACCGTATGGGGATTGAAGTGCGCTACGTTGCCTTCCCGCGTCAGGGCCTGGGTTCGCCGGGCGATGAGCAACTGCAGGCGGTCTGGTGCTCCAAGGACCGCAAAGGCGCCATGGACCGTATGGTCACCGGCAAGAATATCGAAGCACCGAAATGCGCCAACCCAGTGTCCGGGCAATTTGCCATAGGGCAATCGATTGGTGTCAATGGCACGCCAGCCATCGTGCTGGCGGACGGTCAGGTGATTCCGGGCTATCAGCCGGCCAAACAAGTGGCCAAGCTGGCATTGAGCGCCCAATAATCCTGTTTCGCCAGGGTTAGCTTTTGACGATCATGGAGCCGCGGGTTTACCGTCGCTTTATTAAACAGCGAGCCACCTCACAGCAGGTGGCTGTTTTCCACGGCCGGCCTCGCGTCGGCCGTTTTATGGGGACTTCATAGTGAAACCGGTCAAAGTAGGCATCTGTGGGCTGGGTACTGTCGGTGGCGGTACCTTCAACGTACTTCAGCGTAACGCCGAGGAGATTTCCCGCCGCGCCGGCCGTGAAATCGAAGTAGCGCAAATTGCCATGCGTACGCCAAATCCCCTCTGCCAGATTACCGGTACCCCCATTACCCACGACGTTTTTGCCGTCGCGACCAACCCTGAAATCGATATCGTCATCGAGCTGATCGGTGGCTACACCGTTGCCCGCGATCTGGTCCTGCTGGCCATCGAGAACGGCAAGCATGTTGTCACTGCCAACAAGGCACTGATCGCCGTGCACGGTAACGAAATCTTCGCCAAAGCCCGTGAGAAGGGGGTGATCGTTGCGTTCGAAGCCGCTGTCGCCGGTGGCATTCCAGTGATCAAGGCGATCCGTGAAGGCCTGTCGGCCAACCGCATCAACTGGGTCGCCGGGATTATCAACGGCACCGGCAACTTCATCCTCACCGAGATGCGCGAAAAGGGCCGTACCTTTGCTGACGTGCTGGCCGAAGCCCAGGCTCTGGGTTACGCCGAAGCCGATCCGACTTTCGACGTCGAAGGTATCGATGCTGCGCACAAACTGACCATTCTTGCGTCGATTGCCTTTGGCATCCCGCTGCAGTTCGACAAGGCCTACACCGAAGGCATCACCAAGCTGACCACTGCTGACGTGAACTACGCCGAAGCGTTGGGCTACCGTATCAAACACCTGGGCGTGGCACGTCGCACGGCTGCGGGCATCGAGCTGCGGGTTCACCCGACCTTGATCCCGTCCGATCGCCTGATCGCCAACGTCAATGGCGTGATGAACGCAGTGATGGTCAATGGTGATGCCGCGGGTTCGACCCTGTTCTACGGTGCGGGTGCCGGCATGGAGCCTACAGCGTCCTCAGTGGTCGCCGATCTGATCGACGTGGTTCGTGCCATGACCTCGGATCCAGAGAACCGTGTTCCGCACCTGGCCTTCCAGCCAGACTCGTTGTCCGACCACCCGATTCTGCCGATCGAAGCCTGCGAAAGCGCTTACTACTTGCGGATTCAGGCCAAGGATCACCCGGGTGTTCTGGCGCAAGTGGCGAGCATTCTGTCCGAGCGTGGGATCAATATCGAATCGATCATGCAGAAAGAAGTCGAAGAACAGGACGGTCTGGTACCGATGATTCTGCTGACTCACAGCGTCCTCGAACAACGTATGAACGACGCGATCACAGCCCTTGAAGCCTTGCAGGATGTGGTCGGCAGCGTGGTGCGTATTCGTGTTGAACAGCTGAACTAACCGCGGCTATCGAATCAAGCAGCTCTTGTTTTAGAGAGGAACAATCATGCGTTACATCAGTACCCGCGGCCAAGCGCCAGCCCTGAACTTCGAAGACGTGCTGCTCGCGGGTCTTGCCAGTGATGGCGGCCTGTATGTGCCGGAAAACCTGCCGCGCTTTACCCTGGAAGAAATCGCCTCCTGGGCGGGTCTGCCGTATCACGAGTTGGCGTTCCGGGTCATGCGCCCCTTCGTCACCGGCAGCATCCCGGATGCCGACTTCAAAAAGATTCTGGAAGAAACCTATTCGTCGGGAGAGGGGGGCGTATTCGCCCACAGCGGCATTGCGCCGCTGCGCCCGTTGAATGGCAATGAGTGGGTGCTTGAGTTGTTCCATGGTCCCACCCTGGCCTTCAAGGACTTCGCCCTGCAACTGCTTGGGCGTCTGCTCGATTATGTGTTGGCCAAGCGTGGCGAACGCGTAGTGATTCTGGGCGCGACCTCCGGTGATACGGGCTCGGCCGCCATCGAAGGCTGCCGTCGTTGCGACAACGTCGACATCTTCATCCTGCATCCGAACAATCGTGTCTCGGAAGTTCAGCGTCGGCAGATGACTACCATCTTCGGTGAGAACATCCACAACATTGCCGTCGAAGGCAACTTCGATGACTGCCAGGAGATGGTCAAAGACAGCTTCGCCGATCAGGACTTTCTCAAGGGCACGCGTCTGGTTGCGGTCAACTCGATCAACTGGGCGCGGATCATGGCTCAGATCGTGTACTACTTTCATGCGGCCCTGCAGCTCGGCGGGCCGGCGCGTTCGGTTGCGTTCTCGGTTCCAACCGGTAACTTCGGCGATATTTTCGCCGGTTACCTGGCGCGCAACATGGGCTTGCCGATCAGCCAGCTGATTGTCGCCACCAACCGCAATGACATTCTGCACCGCTTCATGAGCGGCAATCAGTACTCCAAGGAAACCCTGCACGCGACCCTGTCGCCGTCCATGGACATCATGGTGTCGTCGAACTTCGAGCGTTTGCTGTTCGATATGCATGGGCGCAATGGCGCCGCCATCGCTGGCTTGATGGACACCTTCAAGCAGACCGGTACGTTTAGCGTCGATGAAGATCGCTGGACCGAAACCCGCAAGCTGTTCGATTCTCTGGCAGTCAGCGATGAGCAGACCTGCGAGACCATCGCCGAAGTCTTCG
The DNA here is from genome assembly GCF_036346185.1 of Pseudomonas sp. 10C3. Taxonomy (NCBI): domain Bacteria; kingdom Pseudomonadati; phylum Pseudomonadota; class Gammaproteobacteria; order Pseudomonadales; family Pseudomonadaceae; genus Pseudomonas; species Pseudomonas sp. 10C3. The sequence goes on from NZ_JASJVE010000004.1 coordinate 168,562, forward strand.
CGCAGACGGGCGAAGTGCTCGATCCGCACACCGCCATTGGGGTCAAGGCCGCCCGCGATTGCCGTCGCAGCCTGGATACGCCGATGGTGATTCTGGGGACCGCGCATCCGGTCAAGTTCCCGGATGCAGTGGAGAAAGCCGGTGTAGGAAAAGCCCTTGAGCTGCCTGCACATTTGGCTGATTTGTTTGAGCGAAACGAGAAGTGCACCGTTCTGCCAAATGACCTTAAAGCCATACAGGCCTTCGTCAGCCTGCACGGTAATCGCGGCAAACCGCTCTGACGGTATCGTTGTGTAACAAGATCAGGCCCGCCATTTGGCGGGCTTTTTTGTTTTTGCGTGCCACACTCCGGGGGTTTTGGATCCCTACGGACGGGAAGACTGCGGTGAAGAAAGTCAGCAGGCACGGTATGAGTGCCACAAACAAAAGCGTTTTGCACACAGCCTTGCTGTGGATGCTGTTATTCCTGAGTCAGGCCGCGCCCGCTGCGCAAAGTTTGCCTTTCAGTCTGGTGGCACCCTTTGTAAGCCTGCCGCCCATGCTCCTGGAACCTCAGGATCAACAATGGCTCGATCAGCATCGCCCCCTTCGCGTGGGCATCTCGATTGCCGATTACGAGCCGATCGACATCACCAGTGATCGCAATCGCTATCAGGGCATTAGCGCCGACTACCTGAGCCTAATTGGCAGCACGCTGTCGGTGCCCATGCAAGTAGTAGGTTTCGCCCGACGCGAAGAGGCCATTCTCGCCCTGCGTAACGACACCATCGATATTCTTACCAGTGCCAATGGCTTCGAGCGAGGCGTGAAGGAATTGGCGTTTTCCGCCGACTACATGCCCGACCGCTCGGTGATCGTCGGACGCGGGAGTGACGTGACCCTGCCGTCCGGGCTGAAGGGTAAAAAAGTGGTATTGCTCGATGGCTACGCCGATGCGCGGGTGGTCCATGCGGTTTATCCCGACAGCGAAATTATCCTCGCGCCTAATCTCTACAGTGCTCTTGAGGCCTTGAGCCAAGGTGAAGTCGATGCGTTTATCGGCAACGAGGTCATCGTGCGCTCCTACAGTGCCTTGCGCCCCTATCTGGGGTTACAGATCAAATCCGAAAGCGCACTGCCGCCGGTTGGGTTCTCGTTCGCTACTCGCAAAGAAGACGGGACCCTGCTTTCGATGATTGACCGTGCGCTCAAGCGTATCGACCCGTCGGTCAGGCGCGAGGTAGTCGTGCGCTGGACCACGGGCCTTGGCTCGGACATCGCCCGGCAACGCATCAAGTTGACGACCGCCGAGCAAGGCTGGGTCCGCAAACATCCGCGTGTCACGGTGGCTTCTGGCCAACATCCGCCGTACTTGTACCAAGACAAGAACGGCCAGTGGGTTGGCCTGAATGTGGACGTGCTGGCGCGTATTTCGCGCATGACCGGCCTGCAGTTCGTGCACAAGGAATCGTCTTCGACGGAAGAAACCATGCACTTGCTGCGCACCGGTCAGGCCGACATGAATACGACCTTGGGGGAGAACGCTGAACGCAAGAAGTTCCTCGGCTTCACCTACTCGTATGGTGGTAATGCCTGGGTTTTCGTCGTGCGCAGCAAGGACCCGTCGCCGCTGACCCTGAATGATCTGTCAGGACGGGTTCTGGCGCTGCCCGCCAAACATGCGCTGGAAGACTTTATCCGGCGCAGTCATCCAGATATCAAGCTTCGATCGGTCAAGACCTACGAGCAAGCCCGTCAGTTGGTCGAAGACGGTCAGGCCGATGCAACCATCCAGAATGAGGCAGGGGCCTATCTGTTCCCGCCGGGGGTGCTGAAAGTCGGTCGTAGTGTTGAGGGGCAATGGTCACCTGATCGTTTTTCAGTGGTCGAGACTCAACCGGAGCTGTTGAGCATCCTGAACAAGGCCCTGGAAGAATTTCCCGTGGGCGAGTTACGGGCTATCCGCCTGAAGTGGCTGGGTGCGGTCATCCCTCAACCCACGCTCTGGCAACGCATCCCGCCGTGGGTTTATTGGACACTTGCAGTCGCACTGATGCTGGGCCTGGTCTCGCTGGTCTGGAGCAGTCGCCTGAAGGTGCAGATTCGCCAGCGGCTCAGGGCAGAGGAACAGCTCAGTGATCAGTTGGCGTTCAAGCATGCCTTGCTCGACGGTATCCCCAACCCGATTTATGTGCGGGACCTCAATGGCCGGTTGATTTCGTGCAACCGCAGTTATGAGGAAAGCTTCGGGATCAGTTTTGAACAGATGAGTGGCCGGCGCTTGATCGATGTGGATTTGATCCCTCGTCCGAGCGCCGAACAGATGCATGCCGATTACCTGAAACTCCTGGAAACCCGGCAGCCGGTGTTCGCTGACCGGCAGATGGAGCTCTTTGGCCGGTTGATTGAGGCCTATCAGTGGACCGTGCCCTTTTACCGGGCCGATGGCCAGTTGCAGGGCTTGCTGGGTGGCTGGATAGACATCACCGAACGCAAGCAACTGGAAGCCCAGCTCGACCAGGCGCGGCAGGAGGCCGAGCTGGCCAATGTCGCCAAAAGCGCTTTCCTGGCAACCATGAGCCATGAAATCCGCACGCCGATGGGCGCCATCATCGGTCTGCTTGAACTTGAGCGCGAACAGGCTTTACGTCAGGGCACGCTGCCGTCCGAGGGGCTAAACGTTGCGTACCAGTCCGCACAGGAATTGATCGCCCTGATCGGCGACAGCCTGGACCTGGCCAAGATCGAATCCGGGAGTATGCAATTGACGCTGGTCACAACCCCGTTGCGACCGTTCTTTGAAGGTATTTGCAAACTGTTCGAGGCCAAGGCGTCGGAGAAGGGCCTAGACCTGCGGCTGGAGTTCGCCGAACAGGCCGAGGGTGACTACTGGCTTGATCCGTTGCGCCTGCGTCAGGTATTGCACAACCTGCTCGGCAACGCCTTGAAATTCACCCGCGAAGGCGCGGTGCTTATGCGCGTCAGCGTGACCGGGGCGGATCAGCACCGGCCCTGCTTGCAGATCAGCGTCAAGGACAGCGGCGTCGGCATCAGTGCGCAGCAGCAGAGCCTGTTGTTCCAGCCGTTTTCTCAGGCCAGCGGCGATACTGCAGCCGAATATGGCGGCACCGGCCTGGGGTTGAGTATTTGCAGGCAACTGGTGGAATTGATGGGCGGGCAGATCGGCCTTGAGAGCGAGCCGGGGGCCGGAACACTGGTCACCGTTGAGCTGGAGCTGGCCCGCGCCCAAGCGTCGAGCAAAGGCCCAGAGCCCCTTCAGCAGCGAGCTGTCAGCCGTTCGTTGCAGTTGCTGATCGTCGATGATCTGTCGGCCAACCGTCTAGTACTGACTCAACAGCTTGAGTTTCTCGGGCATGAAGTGGTGTCCACCCACAGCGCGGAGTCGGCCTTGGCGCTCTGGCGTGAGGGTGACTTCGACGGGGTTATCACTGACTGCAATATGCCAGGCATGAGCGGTTATACCCTGACCGAAAACATTCGACGGATCGAAGCTCTGGAGCAACTGCGGCCTTGTCCGGTCATCGGTTGCACCGCCAATGCCATGAGTGATGAACGCCAGCGCTGTGAGCAGGCAGGCATGGACCGGCTTCTGATCAAGCCAGTGCCTCTGGAGCAACTGGCACAATTGCTCGCCGATATTGCGCCCGCACAATCGTTTGATATCCAGTCCTTGCGGCAAATGACCCGGGCCAACGATGAGCAGATGCAGCTGTTGCTTTTGGAACTGTGGAAAAACCTGGAACAGGAATGGGGTGTTTTGCAGCCAGCGGTGAGCGCACAGGACTGGAAGGCCCTGAGCGCTTCACTGCACCGTTTGAAGGGCGCCGCGTGTCTGATCGACGCGGTGCCGCTGGCGAAGGCCTGTGCCAGCCTCGACGCTAGCGTGCGCGTGCAATCCAGCGTAACGCTGGTCGAGGAGTGGCAGAAGCTGGACGACGCTATCGGGCAGCTTCGCGTCGACATTCAGCAGCACTTGCCGGTACCGCCTGTTTAGGACTTGTCCTATGGGGTACAGATGCGGGGGCCTTTAAAGTACAGATCACTTTTGGCTAAAACCGCTCCGGCCCGCGAGGCATGACTGTGAACTCTCTTAACGTTCTGATCCTTGAAGACAATCCGTTTCAACTGATGGCGCTGCACCAGATGCTCAATGCCAATCAAGTCTTCAACGTCCTGGCGGCTGACGGCGTCGCAGCGGCGCAACAATCGTTGGCCAATCGGGGCAGCGTCGATATCGCCATCTGCGACTTGCAGATGGACGGCCCGGACGGGCTCGAAATGATCCGGTATCTGGCCGAAACCCGGCAGGCCCGAGCGGTGATCATTCTCAGCAGCACCGACACCAGCGTGCGTGACGGCGCAGCATATCTGGCACGACAGCAGGGGCTCTGGGTGCTGGGTAGCCTGCCAAAGCCCGCGTCGGCAACGGCGCTATGCAAATTGCTGGAGGTTTACAGCGAGGGCATCGAGCACGATACCGCGCCCTTACCGTTGTTGCAGGTGTCGGAGTCATTGTCACTGGAAGCGCTGTATCCGATAGCCCCGGGTCAACACATCGGCGATACCCGAGTATCCGAACAGTGGATCGCCCACTACCAGCCCAAGGTCAGCCTGGAGGGGAAGTTGCTGGGCGTTGAGGCGCTGGTCCGTTGGCAGCACCCGCAGTACGGCCTGTTGGTGCCCGGCCAGTTCATGGCCGCACTGGAACATGCGGGCCTGATTGCGCCGCTGACCTGGCGCATGCTGGAGCTGGCGTTGAAATTGTCCTCCGAGGTATTACAGGCGCGTGGGGAAGCCTTGCCCGTGGCCGTGAATATCGCGCCGGTGATGCTCGAACACGTCGATTTTGCCCAGGAAATCCTGGCGCTGCTGGCGCGTTTCGGCCTGCCACCAGAGGTGCTGACTCTGGAAGTCGTCGAGAGCTCGGTACTGAATACGCCGTCCTGGCAACTGGAAAGCTTGATGCGTTTGCGCCTGCAAGGGTGCAAATTATCCATCGACGACTTTGGTACGGGCGCTTCAAATATTGAGCGTTTGCTGCAATTGCCCTTCTCTGAACTGAAGATCCCTTCCGAATTCGTACGGGGCATGGCCGAAGACGCACGCAAGTCGGCGGTGGTCGCCGGTGCTTTGACTATGGCGAGACAGATGGCGATGAACGTGGTGGTCGAAGGTGTTGAAACCGCCGATGACTATCGAGCCCTGCAGGCGTTGGGCAAGCCCGCAGTGCAGGGTTATTTCATTGCACGTCCCATGAGCGAGGCCGCTCTACTGAGCTGGATGGCGGAGCGTACGGGTCCGACTTCAGGTCAGCCCATGCTCTTGCAGATAAATGAATAACGACGCGTCGTTGGCCAGGCCCAGCTTGCGCATGGCGCTGACTTTTTGAGTGCTGACCGTTTTTTTGCTTCGGTTAATTTGCGCAGCGATTTCCCCAACCGAGCGCCCGGCCGCCAGTAAACGCAGGACTTCCTGTTCCTTGGGTGAGAGCTGCCCGTGGGATACCAGGGCGTCAGAACCGTAATCACCGGCTTCGAGCAGAGCCTGTTTTACCGAGTCCGCAATGTAGTGTTTGTTCTGCCGGATACTCAGGATTGCGGCAGGCAACTCGCCCGCCAGGCTGGCTTTGCTCAACAGCGCATTGACCCCCAATGCAAGGATCGAGCTAAACAGTCCTGCATTATTGAGCATGGTGACCACCACAATGGGCAACTGTGGATGATCACGTCGAATCCGTTCCAGTAACCGCAGCCCATCGTTCTGTTGATCGACAGGCATCATGAAATCGGTCACCAGCACATCACACGCGTGGCTTTTCAGCGCTTCATTGAGTTCTACCGGGCTGCCAGCCTCGGCCACTACCTGAGCGTCGCCGCCCTGTTCGAGCACAACCCGCAGCCCTATCAGGAAAATAGGGTGATCGTCCGCCAGGATGATGCGCAGTGTTCGATCAGAGGGCTTACTCACGGTCAGGCTCCGTTTGCATGGGCAAGATGGGATTGACCTGCCTTGAAGGTTATCGGCAGCTCTTTGTGCGTATTGATAGGGTATTGCAGGTTGACCTCTCCGTCGCGAGGGGGGTAGCCGTTTGTTTTTTATCTGTCATGTTCAGCAGGCATGCTCAAGGTTCCTGATTGCAGGCAATCCCCAGCTCACGGCGCACGAACTTTTTCCTCAAGCCGGGGGTCATTGATAAGCACCTTTGCATTCAAACTGTTGAGTGGTGATCTAGATGGAAAATATCAGCTTACTGCTAAGTGAAGCCCTGACGCCGTACCAGGCAACGCTGGGCCCTGCAGGTGCTCGGGGTGAGCGTCTGGTGACCCTGAAAAATCCGGCGGGTGCGATTGTGATCGAGCGCACGCTGTGTGTAGCGCAGTTTTGCGACAAGCGCCAACTGACAGATGTGGTCGACGGTTTTCACCGGGACCTGTTGGTGGCCGAGGGGCGCATCGAGCCCTGCGTGATTGCGGCCATGCGCCACGTTCAAACGCAGGCATTTAGACCGGTTCTGGATTTTATTTGACTGATCGGGGAACCTTAGTCGTATTCAGGCCTCATATTAAGTACGGCAGGTTCAGGCATTGTGCTCCGGTGATTGTTGCCTGTCGTACTGGTCCCGAGGGACCACGGTTTGACCCCGAGTTAGTTACCCCGCTGCTCGGGGTTTCTTTTGTCTATAGTTTGGCACGCGTCAGTATTTCCGTGGGCTCAGGGCTTATCGAAAAACGCCTTGGCATCCTTCAGATATTCCACGCGGGACGACGGGTCGAGCCACTCGGCGTAGAGATCGACAAGTGTGCTCTCGCGCAACACGCGCATTTCGCGGTTGATGATCTCCATGGCCTCCCGGCCTCGCTCGGTATTCGAACAACCGACATGGGCGAACTGATATTTGGCGGTGCCTTTGACCGGGTAAAACGCCAGTTCTTCAGGGTCGATGCTTTGGTGCTGTGCCTGGTAACGGGCTTCTGGCCAGTAACTGATAAAGGCTTGCAAGCGGCCCAGGCGCTCCATCTGTAACAGGCTGCCGACCGCATCGTTGCCGTAATGCTCGCTGACGTCAGCGCCTGACGCGCTATGAACAATTTGATCGATCACCGGGCCGTAACTGCGTTCGGCCACTACCCCGAGCTTTATCGTCTGGCTCGCCAGTAACGCCACCAGGTCGATCTGGCCGTTTTCGATGAAGGGGCTGAAGCGACTCGCGTCTTCACGACGAATGACGATGCCGTTGCTGGCCACTGCATACGTAGGGATCGAGAAAATGATGGTTTTCGCTCGCTCTGGAGTCCAGAGCAGCGTCGGGTCGCAAGTGAGGGAAGGCTCATGAAGCATTTGCATGCCTCGGGCGCGATTGACCCGCAACAGCTGGTGTTCGAACTCGGGCATGCGGGCGATCAATAGGGGCATCAGCCGATCAATCGAACCTTGGCCCTGCTGCGGGCCTGAGGCAATCGTCAAGGGCGGTAGATCGCGCAGTAACCAGATCAATGTGTCTTTTGCCATGCTGGTGCGCGGCACGCCAATGAGCGATACCAAGACTAGCATGAGCTTTAAACAGGGCTTGGCGGCCCGCAAGGAGCGATAGAACATTCGCTGATGAATCCTCGGGAAGTGCCTGAATTATAGCGTCATTTAGATGACGCCTTGTTCGCGCAAACGAACAATCTGTTCAGCGTCATAACCCAGAGCTTTCAGTAGCTCGGCATTATGGGCCCCCAGCTCGGGTCCGACCCAGTCTGCAGACCCCGGTGTTTCCGAGAGTTTGGGGACGATGCCGGGCATTTTGAACAATTTTCCATCGGGTAATTTGGCCTGGAGAAACATTTCCCGGGCGAGAAATTGCGGGTCACTGAACATGTCTTCAGCTGAGTAAATACGACTGGCAGGCACCTGAGCTTCGGTCAGTGCACTCAACAGTGTTTCCAGCGGCAGCGAACCGACCCAGCGATCAATCACGCCGTACAGTTCATCACGGCGGCTGTCCCGCCCGTCATTGCTGGCCAGCGCGGGATCATTGGCCAGGTCCTCACGCCCGATGACCTGCATGAACCGTTTGAAGATCGCATCGCCATTGGCGCCAATCTGTATGTGCTTGCCGTCGGCGCTGGTGTGAATCGAAGAGGGCGTAATGCCGGGCATGATGTTGCCGGTGCGCTCACGGATGAACCCGAACACATCGAACTCCGGGACCATGCTTTCCATCATCGCGAAAATTGCTTCGTACAGCGCCACATCCACTACTTGGCCCTGGCCGCCGTTGACTTCGCGGTGACGCAACGCCATCAGCGCTCCGATCACACCCCACAGCGCGGCAATCGAGTCACCGATTGAAATCCCGGTGCGTACCGGTGGCCGATCCTCGAAACCGGTGATATAGCGCAACCCGCCCATGGATTCCCCGACTGCGCCGAACCCTGGCTGATCTTTCATCGGTCCGGTCTGGCCGAAACCGGACAGGCGCACCATCACCAGTTTCGGGTTCAGTGCGTGCAAGGTTTCCCACCCCAGACCCAGCTTTTCCAGGACGCCGGGTCGAAAGTTTTCGATGAGGATGTCGGCCTCGCCCAGCAACTGCTTGAGGATGGCCAAACCCTCGGGATGCTTGAGGTTGAGCGTCAGCGACTTTTTATTGCGCGACTGAACAAACCACCACAGCGAAGTCCCCTCGTACAGCTTGCGCCACTTGCGCAGGGGATCGCCGCCGTCCGGCGATTCGATTTTGATCACCTCGGCACCGAACTCGGCGCAGATGCGCGAGGCGAAAGGGCCAGCAATCAACGTTCCCAGTTCAATGACTTTTAGACCGGCAAGGGGTTTGGCAGTGAGTGGCATGGGGCATCCTGTGGGCAGCGAATGGCCTTAGCCTATTCGATTCTGGCGACAGATTCTGCCCCGGCGGCACCTTGGTCTGGCATCAGGCGCTTATTTGTCCCGACCGCCGGGCAGATCAGGCCGGTTCGGTCGTTCAATGGGTCAGCATCGGTTAGACTTGGCGCCTTTCTCCGCATCTAGAAGCCCGTTCATGGCCCAGCCGTCCACGACCTACAAATTCGAACTCAATCTCACCGACCTCGACCGTAGCGTCTATGAAAGTGTCAAACAGACGATCGCCCGCCACCCCTCTGAAACTGAAGAGCGCATGACCGTGCGTTTGCTGGCTTATGCCTTCTGGTATAGCGAGCACCTGGCGTTTGGCCGTGGCTTGTCGGACGTGGACGAGCCCGCGCTCTGGGAAAAGAGCCTGGATGGTCGCGTGTTGCACTGGATCGAAGTGGGCCAGCCCGACGCTGATCGCATCACATGGTGCTCGCGTCGTACCGAGCGCACCAGTCTGTTGGCCTACGGCAGCTTGCGTGTCTGGGAAACCAAGGTCATCCCGGTCGCGAAAAACCTGAAAAACGTTAACATCGCCGCCGTGCCGCAAGACATTCTGGAAGTCCTGGCCAAGGACATGCCACGCGTTATCAAGTGGGACGTGATGATCAGCGAAGGAACGATTTTCGTAACCGACGACCGTGGTCAGCACGAAGTTCAGCTGCAATGGCTCACCGGCGAGCGCGGCTGATACGCCTCGCCACTGATTGCTCTGCCAGCTCGCCAATCAAAGAAATCCAGCGGAAACCGAATGCGCATCGAACCTCGCCTGTTGCCTGACACTTTGCCGTTTCTCGGCGACCTGCCGCCTTTGCTGACGCGTCTGTATGCCGCGCGCGGCGTGCTGTCCGAGGTCGAGCTGGACAAAAGTCTGACCCGCCTGATTCCTTATCAGCAGCTCAAAGGGATCGATGCGGCGGTGGACCTGTTGGTCACGGCGTTGAACGAGCGTCAGCGCATCCTGATCGTCGGCGACTTCGATGCGGACGGTGCGACCGCCAGCACTGTGGGCGTGCTGGGGTTGCGACTGCTCGGTGCCGCGCATGTCGATTATCTGGTGCCGAACCGTTTCGAATATGGTTATGGCCTGACCCCGGAAATTGTCGCCGTCGCCTTGCAGCGAGAGCCGCAATTGCTGATCACTGTGGATAACGGTATTTCCAGCGTCGACGGTGTGGCGGCGGCCAAGGCTGCGGGCTTGCAGGTACTGGTCACTGACCACCACTTGCCCGGCCATGAACTGCCGGCAGCCGATGCCATCGTCAACCCGAATCAGCCCGGTTGCGAATTCCCCAGCAAGGCCCTGGCCGGCGTCGGGGTGATTTTCTACGTGTTGATGGCATTGCGCGCACGGTTGCGTGATACCGGTTGGTTCGAGGCCAACCAGCGGGTGCAACCGAACCTCGGTGAGCTGCTCGATCTGGTTGCACTGGGCAGCGTCGCCGATGTGGTGCCGCTGGACGCCAACAATCGCATCCTGGTCCATCAAGGCCTGCTGCGCATCCGTGCAGGTCGGGCGCGACCGGGGCTCAAGGCGATTCTCGATGTCGCGCGCCGTGAACCTGCGCGCATTACCTCGACCGACCTCGGGTTTATCATTGGGCCACGTTTGAATGCTGCCGGTCGTCTGGATGACATGAGCCTTGGCATCGAATGCCTGCTGTGTGAAGACGAAACCCTGGCCCGTGAAATGGCGGTGCAACTCGACGAGTTGAACCAGGACCGCAAATCCATCGAGCAGGGCATGCAGCGTGAAGCACTGGCCCAGCTCAAGGACTTGCCACTGGAATCGATGCCGTTCGGCTTGTGCCTGTTCGAGGCGGATTGGCACCAAGGGGTGATCGGGATTCTCGCTTCACGCCTGAAAGAGCGTTATCACCGTCCGACCATCGCCTTCGCCAGCGCCGGGGAGGGCGTACTCAAAGGTTCGGCGCGTTCAGTGCCGGGGTTTCATATCCGCGATGCGCTGGATGCCGTGGCGGCCAAACATCCGGAACTGATCAGCAAGTTTGGTGGGCATGCGATGGCCGCTGGCCTGTCGTTGCCTGAAGCGAACTTCCCGGCGTTTGCCGAAGCCTTTGACGCGGAAGTGCGTCGCCAACTGTGTGAAGACGACCTGACCGGGCGCCTGCTGTCGGATGGCACGCTGGCCGTGGAAGAGTTTCATCTGGAACTGGCCCGGGCGCTGCGCAACGCGGGTCCCTGGGGGCAACATTTCCCTGAACCGTTGTTCCATGGCGTGTTTCAGTTGGTAGAACAACGCATCGTTGGCGAGCGTCATCTGAAGATGGTACTGAAAAGCGAATGCGGCTCGCTGAAACTCGATGGCATCGCCTTCAGCGTCGACCGCGAGATCTGGCCGAACCCGACCATTCGCTGGGTCGAACTGGCGTACAAACTGGACCTCAACGAATTTCGTGGCAACGAAACCGTACAGTTGATGGTGGCGCATATCGCTGCGCGTTGATTTGCTGCAGGAACCCTGATCTCTCTTGAGTTGTCGACTAGGCTCTAGGCATTGTTGTACAGAAACATGCCACACAGAATCTGGAACCCGATTGTCAATTTGAGAGGTCCCCATGAGCCTGCTGCTTGAACCCTTTACCCTGCGTCAACTGACCCTGCTCAATCGCATCGCGGTGTCGCCGATGTGTCAGTACTCCTGTGTCGATGGCCTGGCCAACGACTGGCATCTGGTTCATCTCGGTAGCCGCGCCGTCGGCGGTGCCGGGCTGGTATTCACCGAGGCCACCGCCGTCACCAAAGACGGGCGCATCACTCCCGAAGATTTGGGGTTGTGGAACGACGAACAGATCGAGCCTTTGCAACGCATCACCCGTTTCATCACGGCTCAAGGTGCGGTTGCCGGTATCCAGCTGGCGCATGCCGGTCGGAAGGCCAGCACTTGGCGACCCTGGTTGGGCAAGCAGGGCAGCGTGCCATTAAGTGAGGGTGGCTGGACACCAGTCGGGCCTTCGCCTATCGCATTCGACCCCAAACACACGGCGCCAGTACAACTGGATGAGCACCAGATCCAGGAGGTGATTCAGGCGTTCGTCGACGCGGCGCAGCGCGCGCTGACGGCGGGTTTCAAAGTGGTCGAGATTCACGCCGCTCACGGCTATCTGTTGCATCAGTTCCTGTCGCCGTTGAGCAATCAGCGTCGCGATCAATATGGCGGCACGTTTGAAAATCGCATTCGCCTGACCCTGCAAGTCACCGAGGCGGTACGCGCCATTTGGCCCGAAGAACTGCCATTGTTCGTACGTGTCTCTGCCACTGACTGGGTCGAAGACGGCTGGAATCCGGACGAAACCGTTGAGCTGGCGCGACGCTTGAAAAACATAGGCGTGGACTTGATCGACGTGTCGTCGGGCGGCACGTCTGCCAATGCAGAAATTCCAGTCGGCCCCGGTTACCAGACTCGGTTCGCCGAGCGGGTGCGCAAGGAGTCGGGGATTGCTACCGGCACCGTCGGCATGATCACAGAACCGGCCCAGGCCGAGCACATCCTGCGTACCGGGCAAGCTGACTTGATCCTGCTCGCCCGCGAACTGCTGCGTGATCCGTACTGGCCCCTGCACGCTGACGATGACTTGGGCGGACGCAAAGCCACCTGGCCCGCGCAATATCAACGCGCGACTCATCGTGATCAACCGATCCATGAGTCCGATTTGCGCGAGTGAGGTCGAGCACTCCGCCCACCGGGGGCGAACCTATTCGCGAAGACGCCCAGACGAAATGCCCACGCAGAGCGTGGGCATTCTCAGATCAAAGGCTTTTACTTGCTGACTTTCCAGGCATCCCCAGCGGGCGCCGTACCGTGGTCGTACGGTTTACCCAGCCACATGTAGATCAAGCCCAGGCCAATGACAATGGCGGTGGTCAGGACCATGGCGTAGTTGATGTACCAGGCGGCATCCGGGGTACGAGGCCAGGCCATGTTGATGATGGCCAACACCCCGTAGATCAACGCGCCAAGGTTAATGGGCAGGCCCCATTTACCGAGGCTGAATTGACCGCTTGGCTTCCAGCCGCGTGCGCGGGCGAAGAGGGCGGCCATGACAATCATCTGGAACGCCAGGTAGATACCGATGGCGGCGAAGCTGACGATGGTGGCGACCGCATCCTGCAACACAAAGCCCAGGCAGATGATCAAAGCGGGCAGTACGCCAGCAACGAACAACGCTGCAACTGGCACCTGAGTGTTGGGTGACAAGCGTTTCAGCACAGTGCTGCCGATGATCATTTCATCCCGTGCGTAGGCATAAAGCAGGCGGCTGGCGGCGGCTTGCAAGCTGATGACGCAGGAGACGAAGGACACCATCACCACGGCCATCACCACTTTCGAGCCATTGACGCCAAAGGCGTTGCTGAGGATGGTGGTCACCGGATCCTTGTCGGTGCCGTTGATCACTGCGGCCATGTCCGGTACGGAGAGGATCAGCGCCAGGCAGGCGAACATCGCTGCTGCGCCACCGATATAGATGGTCATGCGCATGGCGCGCGGGATCATCTTGCTCGGGTTAGGCGTTTCTTCGGCAACATCACCGCAGGCCTCGAAGCCGTAGTACAGGAACATCCCCGCCAGCGACGCGGTCAGGAACGCCGGCATGTAAGAGCCATCAATGCGGATGTCGAAGGTATTGAACAGCACACTCAACGGTTGGTGACGCTCGAAGATCAGCAGATACAGACCGACGATTACCGCACCGATCAGTTCGCAGAGAAAACCAAACATGGCGATGCGCGCGAGCACTTTGGTGCCGCTGAGATTGACCAGCGTGGCAAACAGGGTCAGCACCAGCGCGATGACAATGTTGGTGTTGGCGCTAGGCTCGAAACCGAGCATGGCGGCCAGATACGGTCCGGCACCCACAGCAACGGCGGCGATGGTCACGCACAGGGCGATTGCATAGATCCAGCCAACCATCCATGCCCAGCGCTTGCCCACCAAGCGACGAGCCCATGGGTACACACCGCCGGAAATCGGGAACTGCGAAACCACTTCACCGAAAATCAGGCACACCAACAACTGACCCATGCCCACTAACAGGTAAGCCCAGAACATCGGTGGACCGCCTGCTGCCAGGCACAGGCCAAACAAGGTGTAGACGCCCACCACGGGCGACAGGTAAGTGAAGCCGAGGGCGAAGTTCTCCCACAGGCTCATGGTGCGGTTGAAGTTGGAGGTGTACCCCAACTTGAGGAGTTGTTCTGCATCGCTGTCCAGCGCGGCGGCTAGCGGGGTTGCGCTCATATGTTTCTCCAGAAAATCGGCAGATTTGGTGTGTCCGAAACTGTGGTTGTGCACTCACTGCACAACCCGATTCGGTCGTTATTGTTTTGATCTGGATTGCGGGTGAAACGGAAATCGTCGAAGGCTGCGATAGCGCGTGAAACGCCCTCAGTGTTTGAACATCACATGGCGCACGGTGGTGTAATCCTCCAGTCCGTACATGGACATGTCTTTGCCATACCCGGAGAGCTTCTGCCCGCCATGGGGCATTTCGCTGACCAGCATGAAGTGGGTGTTGACCCAGGTGCAGCCATACTGCAAGCGCGCCGCCATCCTGTGGGCGCGTCCGACGTCTTGGGTCCAGACCGATGAGGCTAAACCGTAGTCCGAGTCGTTGGCCCAACCCAATACTTGCGCCTCATCGTCGAACTGGGTGACCGAGACCACCGGGCCGAACACTTCGCGGCGGACGATTTCATCATCCTGTTTCGCACCGGCAATCACGGTGGGTTCGAAGAAGAAGCCGTTGCCCTCAACCACTTTGCCGCCAGTGATCAGGCGCATGTGCGATTTAGCGAGTGCGCGTTCGACGAAGCCCACCACGCGGTCGCGATGCTGTGCAGTGATCAGTGGACCGAGCTCGGTTTCCGGGTCGTCTTGCAAACCGTACTTGATGGTGCTGACAGCTTCGCCCAGCCGGGTAACGAATTTTTCGTAGATGCCTTTTTGTGCATAGATCCGGCACGCGGCGGTGCAATCCTGGCCGGCGTTGTAGAAGCCGAACGTGCGAATGCCCTCGACCGCAGCGTCGATATCAGCATCATCGAAAATGATTACCGGTGCCTTGCCGCCCAGCTCCATGTGCATGCGTTTGACGCTGTCGGCGGTGCTGGAAATGATGTGCGAGCCCGTGGCGATAGAGCCGGTCAACGAGACCATGCGCACTTTTGGATGGGTCACCAGCGGATTGCCGACGGTTTGCCCTCGACCGAACACCAGATTGAGTACACCGGCCGGGAAGATATCGGCCGCCAGCTCCACCAGACGCAACGCGGTCAGTGGTGTTTGCTCGGACGGTTTGAGCACCACGGTATTGCCAGCGGCCAGCGCCGGGGCGATTTTCCAGGCGACCATCATCAGCGGGTAGTTCCAGGGCGCAATCGACGCCACGACACCGATAGGATCACGACGGATCATCGAGGTGTGGCCCGGCAGGTATTCACCGGCCGCTGAACCACTCATGCAGCGACTGGCGCCCGCGAAGAAGCGAAATACGTCAGCAATCGCCGGGATTTCATCGTTCAGTGCGGCGCTGTAAGGCTTGCCGCAGTTGTCCGACTCCAGTTTGGCCAGCTCTTCGCCATGGGCTTCAATGGCGTCGGCCAGTTTGAGCAACAGCAGCGAGCGATCTTTGGGCGAGGTCTGTGACCAGCTTTCAAAGGCCGCATCGGCAGCCCGCACGGCGGCGTCAACCTGGGCTTCACTGGCTTCGTTGATTTCGACCAACACCCGACCCAAGGCTGGGTTGAAGACAGACTGGCTGGGACCTTCGCCAGCGACGAGATGGCCATTGATCAACAGTTTTGTTTGCATGGTTGATTCCTCTTCAGGCAATTATTGTCGTCGAGCAAAAAAACGGTAGAAGCCGCCGAAGGCCGTTCCGGCCTTATCGCAGCCTTCGGCAGCTCCTACAGGGGATTGTTGGTGTTCTTTATTTACCGCCACTGCCGGCCACGCTCTCGCCGCCGCGTGTCAGGTAATAGGCGCCGAGGATCGGCAGCATGGTCACCAGCATCACCAGCATGGCGACCACGTTGGTCACCGGTACGTCGCGTGGGCGACTGAGTTGGTTGAGCAGCCAGATCGGCAACGTGCGTTCATGGCCGGCGGTAAAGGTGGTCACGATGATTTCGTCGAACGACAGGGCGAACGCCAGCATCCCTCCGGCCAGCAATGCCGAACCGAGGTTGGGCATGATGATGTAGCGGAAGGTCTGCCAGCCGTCTGCACCCAGGTCCATCGACGCTTCGATCAGGCTGTGGGACGTGCGGCGCAAGCGGGCGATGACGTTGTTGTAGACAATCACCACGCAGAAGGTTGCGTGGCCGACGATGATGGTGAACATCCCCGGTTCGATTCCCAGGGTCTTGAAGGCCGAGAGCAGGGCGATACCGGTGATGATCCCCGGCAGGGCGATGGGCAGAATCAGCATCAGCGAAATGCCGTCCTTGCCGAAAAAATCCCGTCGGTACAGCGCAGCGGATGCCAGCGTGCCGAGGACCATGGCGATCAACGTGGCGATGCAGGCGATCTCCAGCGAGAGCTTGATGGACTCCAGCACATCGGGGCGCGAGAACGCCACGCTGAACCACTTCAGGGTGAAACCCTGGGGTGGGAAGCTGAAGGCGGCATCTTCGGTGTTGAAGGCGTACATGAAGATGATGAAAATCGGGAAGTGCAGGAACACCAGCCCACCCCATGCGGCCAGCTTCAGGCCAAGGGAGGCTTTTTCCCCCTGCAACGAAGGTTTAGAGCGCATCGAAGGCCCCCAGTCGTTTGACAATGGACAGATAAACAGCGATCAGCACGATGGGCACCAGAGTGAAGGCTGCGGCCATGGGCATGTTGCCGATAGCGCCTTGTTGGGCGTAGACCATGCTGCCGATGAAGTAGCCGGGTGGACCGATCAGCTGCGGCACGATGAAGTCGCCCAAGGTCAGGGAAAAGGTGAAAATTGAACCGGCAGCGATTCCTGGCACCGACAGCGGCAACGTCACGTTCATGAAGGTCTGGCGTGGCGTGGCGCCAAGGTCGGCGGAGGCATGCAACAACGACGGGGGCAAGCGCTCCAGTGACGCCTGGATTGGCAGGATCATGAACGGCAGCCAGATGTAGACGAAGACCATGAAGCGCCCCAGGTGCGAGGTCGACAAGGTGCTACCGCCCACGCCGGGAATACCCAGGATGAACTGCAACACCGGTTCCAGCCCCATGTGCTGAACGAACCACTGCGCCACGCCGCCTTTGGCCAACAGCAGGGTCCAGGCATAGGCCTTGACGATGTAGCTGGCCCACATTGGCATCATCACGGCGATGTAGAAAAATGCCTTGGTCTTGCCCGTGGTGTAGCGCGCCATGTAATAGGCGATAGGGAACGCGACGATGCCGCTGGCAATAGACACCGCCACCGCCATGCCCAAGGTGCGCTTGATGATGTCGAAATTCGCCGGACTGAACAGGGCCGCGAAGTTGGCCAGGGTCAGTTCAGGAGTGACTGCCATGGTGAAGTCGTCGAAGGTATAGAAGCCCTGCCACAATAGGGTCAGCAGCGAACCGAGATAGACCGCGCCGAACCAGAGCAGTGGAGGGATCAGTAGCAGCGTAAGGTAGAGATTGGGGCGGCGATAGAGCAGGTTGGAGAAGCGCCGCAAGGGCGATTGTCCGGGCTGCGTCGCCGGGTGGGAGATGGCCTGGCTCATGGTCACAGACCCTCGCCCGCGGCCGGTTCGTGCAGCGTGATCATCGCCTCACGGGCCCAGCGTGCGGTGATTCGCTGACCGGTCTGGTAGTGCGTGCTGGTGTCCAGCCACTGGTTGTTGGCCTGGCTGATATTCAGGGTCTGGCCGTTGTCGAGGGTGAGTTCGTAGCGGGTGGCGCTGCCTTGATATTGAATATCGTGCAGCAGGCCGCTGACCTGGATCTCGTGACTGCCAACCTGGCCTTCGGCAAAGCGGATGTGTTCCGGGCGAATCGAAAACGGTTGAGCGATGCCGCTCAATTGCAGGGCCAGCTCGCCGTGCAATACGTTGGAGGTGCCAACGAACTCGGCGACAAAGGTGGTGGCCGGCTTCATGTACAGATTGCGTGGGGTATCGACCTGCTCGATGCGCCCTTTGTTGAACACCGCCACGCGGTCGGACATGGACAGGGCTTCGGTCTGATCGTGAGTGACGAAAATAAAGGTGATGCCGAGTTGGCGCTGGAGCTTCTTCAGCTCGCCTTGCATCTGTTCGCGCAGCTTCAAATCGAGGGCGCCCAGCGGCTCATCGAGCAGCAGCACGCGGGGCCGATTGACCAAGGCGCGTGCCAGTGCAACACGTTGACGCTGGCCGCCGGAGAGTTGCACCGGTTTGCGGTCGCCGTAGCCATTGAGCGCGACCATGGCCAAGGCTTCCTCGGCACGCTTGAGACGTTCGGCTTTACCGACGCCCTTGACCTTCAAGCCATAGGCAACGTTGTCCCGCACGTTCATGTGCGGGAACAACGCATAGTCCTGGAACACGGTGTTCACATCACGCTGATAGGGCGGCAGGCCTGCCGCCTCTTCGCCATGAATGCGGATTGAGCCTGCGCTCGGCTGCTCGAAACCGGCAATCAAGCGCAGACAGGTAGTTTTGCCCGAGCCCGACGGGCCCAGCATGGAAAAGAACTCACCGTCCTGAATATCAATGGAAACCCGGTCAACGGCTTTCACTTCGCCGAACTGACGGGAAACGTGGGTGAACTGGACTGCAAGCGTCATGGTGTGTAGCTCCGAAAATGCGGGTGAATCATTTGCGACTGCTTTGCAGTCGCTCGCGGGCAAGCCCGCTCCTACAGGGACAGCGCAGATTTTGTAGGAGCATGGTTTGCCTGCGGTAAGGTCCGCAGGACCTTCAGACGGACTCAGCGACCGCCCATGATCGCGATGTAATCCTGGGTCCAGCGGCTGTACGGCACGAACTTGCCGCCTTCAGCTTGCGGGGTTTTCCAGAAAGCGATCTTGTCGAACTGGTCGAAACCATTGGTCGCGCACCCTTCGGCACCCAGCAGTTCGCTGGCCTTGCACGCTGCGGGTACTGCTGGCAATGAACCGAACCAGGCGGCAACGTCGCCCTGGACTTTAGGTTGCAGCGACCAGTCCATCCACTTGTAGGCACAGTTCGGGTGCTTAGCGTCGGCGTGGAGCATGGTGGTGTCAGCCCAGCCGGTAGCGCCTTCTTTTGGAATGGTCGAGGCCACAGGCTGTTTGTCAGCCTTGAGGCCGTTGACCATGTAGCCCCATGAGCTGGAGGCCGCGACGCCTTCGTTCTTGACGTCACTCATCTGGACGGTGGCGTCGTGCCAATAACGGTGGATCAACGGCTGTTGTTTGCGCAGTAGGTCGAGGACCGCCTTGTACTGGGTTTCGTTGAGTTCATACGGGTTTTTAATCCCCAGTTCAGGCTGGGTCGACTTCAGGTACAGCGCGGCATCTGCGATATAGATCGGGCCGTCATAAGCCTGCACACGGCCTTTGTTGGGTTTGCCGTCTGGCAGGTTTTGCGCTTCGAATACCACGCTCCAGCTGACGGGCGCGACCTTGAACACAGTGGTGTTGTACATCAGCACGTTCGGGCCCCACTGATAAGGCGTGCCGTAGGTTTGTTTGTTGACCACGTACCAAGGACCGTTCGCCAGGCGCGGGTCGATGTTCTTCCAGTTCGGAATCAGCGCGGTGTTGATGGGCTGGACCCGCTTGCCGACGATCAGTCGCAGCGACGCATCGCCTGATGCCGTCACCAGGTCATAACCGCCCTTGGCCATCAAGCTGACCATCTCATCGGAGGTGGCGGCAGTTTTGACGCTGACCTTGCAGCCGGTCTCTTGCTCGAAGCCGGTTACCCAATCGTATGCCTTGTCGCTTTCACCCCGTTCGATGTAGCCCGGCCACGCGACAATATCGAGCTGGCCCTCGCCGTCGCCTACGGTTTTGAGCATCTCTGCCGCGGAGACACCGCAGCTGGTGAACATACCGGTGACTACAGCGCTGAGTACTGCGGTCTTGAGCACTGACATGGGATTCCCTCTTCTTTAATTATGGTCGGGGCAGTTTTGAACGGGTACGACATGCCCTTTTCGGGCTGATTATTAGAGTGCTGTAAAGCGTAGTGCAGTCATTCGTCTTGAGCGTTGTTCAGCTCAAGTCTTGCCCGTGACGCGCCATGATGTGGCGCACCACGCTGTAATCCTGCAACGAGTCGCTGGATAAATCCTTGCCATAACCCGAGCGCTTGAGGCCGCCGTGGGGCATTTCGCTGACCAGCATGAAATGGCTATTGATCCAGGTGCATCCGTACTGCAAGCGCGCGGCCACTTGCATGGCCTTGTCCAGATTCTGGGTCCAGATCGACGACGCCAGGCCGTATTCCGAGTCGTTGGCCCAGTCCACCGCTTGCTCAAGCTGATCGAAGCGGGTCACGGTGACGACCGGACCGAACACCTCGCGCTGGACGATCTCGTCGGTTTGTTTGCAGCCGGCGAGCAGGGTCGGCTGATAGTAGAAGCCTGCCCCGGAATGCACCGCTGCGCCCGTAATGCGCTCGATGTGTGGCTGGCCCAATGCACGCTCGACGAAGCTGGCGACCCGATCACGCTGGCGGGTGCTGATCAGCGGACCGATTTCATTGTCGGCGTCACGTTTGCCGGCAAAGCGCAGGCTGCTGACCGCCGCGCCGAGTTCGGCCACCAAGCGATCATGAATGCCTGTCTGTGCGTAGATTCGGCACGCGGCCGTGCAATCCTGCCCCGCGTTGTAGTAGCCGTAGGTGCGCACGCCCTCAACCACCGCCTGAATGTCAGCGTCGTTGCAGACGATGACCGGGGCTTTGCCGCCCAGTTCCAGGTGCGTGCGTTTGAGGGTTTTGGCGGCTGCCTGAAGGATTTTTTGTCCGGTAACGATGTCACCGGTCAGCGATACCATGCGTACTTTCGGGTGGCTGACTAAATGGCTACCGACACCTTCACCGCCGCCGCAGATGATATTGATGACCCCGCGCGGCAACAGCTCAGCCAGCGCCGGGGCCAGCGCCAGGATCGACAGTGGTGTGTGTTCGGACGGTTTGAACACCAACGTGTTGCCCGCCGCCAGTGCCGGGGCGATTTTCCAGGCGGCCATCATGATCGGGTAATTCCACGGCGCGATGGACGCCACCACGCCAATCGGGTCACGCCGAACCATGCTGGTGTAGCCTGGCAGGTATTCGCCGGAGAGTTGTCCTGTCTGGCAGCGCACGGCGCCAGCGAAAAAACGGAACACGTCAACCGTGGCGCTCAAGTCATCCTGGCGCGCCAGGTGCAGGGGCTTGCCGCAGTTCAGCGATTCCAGGCGGGCGAGCTGATCGGCTTGTTTTTCAATGACGTTGGCAATGGACAGCAGGATGTTCGAGCGTTGTTGCGGTGTGGTTCGAGACCAGCTGGCAAAGGCGCGGTGGGCGGCGAGGATTGCGGATTCGACTTGTTCAATGCTGGCTTCGGCAATATGAGTCAGTACTTCGCCGGTGGCTGGATTGAGGATCGGTTCGACGAAACCTTGGCCTGCGACCAGTTCACCGTCGATTAACAGTGCCGTGAACAATGGGGTCGGGTGCGCGCCGGGCATGTTGGGTGCTCTCTTTTTTTTTGTGGCCGTGGGGTCCATGGGCTTGCTCCTTGGCGCGCCCGGCCATCTATAGCCACAGAGACTAGTGCGCGGGCGAGAGGTCGACAAATGCTAAATACTGAAAGCTGCGTTCGATTAAATAGATAGCCTGCGCCCGGTATGAGGTTGCTCGCGGGCGACGCTCAAAAAGGGGTCGACCAACGCGGGTCGTGCCGTGCCTCGGCGCCATGCCAGGCCTACGTCCAGGGTCTGGCTGAGGTCCGCCAAGGGGCGCGCTTCGATGATGTCGCCCTCCAGCGACCAGGGCCGATAGGTCATGTCTGGCTGGATGGAAACCCCGAGTCCGGCTGCCACCAGGCTCCGGACGGCTTCGGTCGAAGCTGTGCGCAGTGTGATGTGCGGTTGCAGGCCGGCTCGCGACCACATGCGCTGGGCATTCATGTCCATTTCATCGACATTGAGCTGAATTAACGGCTCGCGAGCGACGTCTGCCAGGTTAATGCTGTCGTGTTCCAGCAGGGGGTGCTGCGCAGGCAGCCAGACCCGGTGCGGTGAGTGGGTGAGTACTTCGGTTTGCAGGGCGTAGCGGTCTTCGAGGTTGGACAGGATCAACACCCCGACATCAATCTCGCCGCTGACCAGCAAATGCTCGATATACGGGCGCTCGTCTTCCATTACGCGGATGTCGACGTTGGGGTAAGCACGCTGAAAACGAGTCAACAAGTCCGCCAGGTAATAGCCCGCCACCAGGCTGGTCACGCCGACAATCAACTGGCCTGCTACCTGGTCGGTGCTTTGTTGCAGGCTGCGCTTGGCGTTGTCCACCGTGGCCAGGATCAAGTGCGCCTGGCGCAGGAACTGGTGGCCCTGATGGGTCAGGCTCATGCCCTTGGCATGGCGGTTGAACAGCGTGACGCCGATTTCCTGTTCCAGTTGCTGGATCGCCAACGTCAGCGTGGACTGGGAAATGTACACCGCCTGTGCGGCGGCCGAGATCGAACCGGTTTCCGCGACCGCGATGAAGTGACGGATCTGGCGCAACGTCATCATGAGAGGGCAGCTCTGGCGAGGTTGTTGATTGGTTTTTTAGATGTTTCAGAGTGTATATCTTTTTAAACGATAGTTGAGCGAGTGACGCTGCCTGGAGGGCCATGCAACATTTCGAAGCACTCCTCAAACCTGCCCGGACACACTTCGTTCTACTCTGCTTGCCACGAAACGACTGACAAGTTCTGGAGGCTTTCCCATGAATACGCGTGGCTTACTCGATCAACTGCTTAAGTCCGGGCAGGACCTGCTACAGAACAAAACTGGCGTGCGAACGGGCAATCATTCCGATAACAGCGCCCCCGCTGCGGGCGGTTCAGGGGGGTTAGGCGGTTTGCTCGGTGGGGCGGGCGGAGGGTTGGGTGGGTTCCTGTCCGGTGCGGGCGGCGGAGCATTGGCGGCTGGTGCGATGGGTTTGCTGATGGGTAATAAAACCGCACGCAAGGTGGGCGGCAAGGCGCTGACCTACGGTGGTCTCGCGGCGCTGGGGGTTTTGGCCTACAAAGCCTATGGCAATTGGCAAGCCAATCAAGGCACAGCCCCACACTCCGAGCCACAAACTATTGACCGGCTGCCAGCGCCGCAGGTCGAAGAGCACAGTCAGGCGATTCTCAGGGCACTGGTGGCTGCGGCCAAGGCGGACGGCCATGTTGATGACCGTGAGCGTCAGTTGATAGAGGGTGAATTCACCAAGCTGACCAACGATCAGGAGCTGCGGCATTGGTTGCAGGCCGAACTCAACAAACCTCTCGATCCGGCAGAAGTCGCTCGAGCGGCGAACACGCCGGAAATGGCCGCCGAAATGTACATTGCCAGCGTGATGTTGGTGGATGAGGAGCACTTTATGGAGCGCGCCTATCTTGACGAACTTGCTCGCCAACTCAGGTTGGACCCTGCACTCAAGGTAGAGCTTGAGGCGCAGGTGCGGCAGGCTTCTGATAAAGGGTGAGCAACCAGCTGAAAGTATGTCGGAAACACCCGTATTAGCCTTAAGGGGGCTGGGCTATACTCAGCCTGCTTTGGGCCGTCTGTTGGTCCACTTCTTGAACTCGGCGGATGCTGCCGGTGTTGAACTCTTGAGGGCTGACTGTGAAGAACTGGACGTTGCGCCAACGGATTCTGGCGAGTTTCGCTGTGATCATCGCCATCATGTTGTTGATGGTTGTCGTGTCGTACTCCCGACTGCTTTCTATTCAGTCCAGCGAGGAGCAGGTCCGCACTGATGCTCTGCCGGGCCTTTATTACAGCACCACCATCCGCAATGCATGGGGCACTAGTTACGTTGTCACCTTGAAGCTGCTCGGCGAAGACGAAGGTCGGCCGCTTACGACGGCTGAACTTGAGCAGTTCAAGGCTAACGAAGCCATCCTCGAAAACGAAGTGAGCAACTATAAGAAAACCATTTTCAGCTCAGATGACCAGGTCCGCTTCGATGCATTTGAGAGGCAACATGAGGTTTATCGGAAAGCCCTCGATGACGTTCTCGCGCTTTATCAAGCCAATGATTTTATCAAGGCCCGCAGTGCGCTCAACACGCAGCTGTCCCCTGTCTGGAATCTGGGTCGCGATCTTATCAATACGTTGATCACCGAAAACAAGAAACTGGCTGACCATGCGGCCGAATCAATTAGCGTCTCGGTGACTGACGCGAAAATCAGCATGGGTATTTCCCTGCTGATCGCCCTGGCTGCTGCCGCGAGCTGTGGCTTGCTGTTAATGCGCGCAATCATGGCGCCGATGCAGCGCATCGTGCAGATTCTCGAGGTCATGCGCACCGGTGACTTGAGCAAGCGCCTGGACCTGGACCGCAAAGATGAGTTCGGTGCAGTCGAAACTGGCTTCAACGACATGATGACCGAGTTGACGGGCCTGGTTTCACAGGCCCAGCGTTCGTCGGTACAGGTCACCACCTCGGTGACCGAGATCGCCGCGACCTCCAGACAGCAACAGGCCACGGCCACCGAAACGGCTGCCACCACCACGGAAATCGGTGCGACCTCCAGAGAAATCGCCGCCACGTCCCGTGATCTGGTGCGCACCATGACCGAGGTCACCTCCGCCGCGGATCAGGCTTCGATCCTTGCAGGCTCCGGCCAGCAAGGCCTGGCGCGTATGGAAGAGACCATGCATCAGGTCATGGGGGCTGCCGATCTGGTCAACGCCAAGTTGGCGATCCTCAATGAGAAGGCCGGCAACATCAATCAGGTGGTAGTGACCATCGTCAAAGTGGCCGACCAGACCAACCTCTTGTCGCTCAACGCGGCCATCGAAGCGGAAAAAGCGGGTGAGTATGGGCGCGGTTTTGCCGTGGTTGCGACTGAAGTACGTCGCTTGGCCGATCAGACCGCCGTGGCGACGTACGACATCGAGCAGATGGTTCGTGAGATTCAGTCGGCCGTGTCCGCAGGCGTGATGGGCATGGACAAGTTCTCCGAAGAAGTCCGTCGTGGCATGTTCGAAGTGACGCAGGTCGGCGAGCAGCTTTCGCAGATCATCTATCAGGTGCAGGCCTTGGCGCCGCGAGTCCTGATGGTTAACGAAGGCATGCAGGCGCAAGCCACCGGTGCCGAACAGATCAATCAGGCGCTGGTGCAACTGGGTGATGCCAGCAGCCAGACAGTTGAGTCGTTGCGTCAGGCCAGTTTCGCCATTGATGAGCTGAGCCAGGTGGCGGTGGGGCTGCGCAGCGGCGTCTCGCGTTTCAAAGTCTGAGACCGGACGATGATCGAGCACTCAGCCAAGCGTGGCGCCCCGGCGTTACCGCAGAACAAGCTGTTTTTGTTGTTTCACATAGGTGACGAGCGTTACGCCCTGGAGGCGGTCGAAATCGCCGAAGTACTCCCACGTTTGCATCTCAGACCCATCCCCCAGGCGCCACATTGGGTGGCCGGGGTGTTTGCGTACCGGGGCATGGTGGTGCCGGTGATTGATCTCAGTGCGCTCACCTTTGGCCGCCCGGCACAGACTCGAACCAGTACCCGTCTGGTCCTGGTTCACTATCGCCCGGACGCTGACCGATCCGGCCAGTTGCTCGGCCTGATTCTGGAACAGGCCACCGATACCCTGCGTTGCCCGCCTCGCGAGTTCAAGGAATACGGTCTGGATAATCGACTGTCACCCTACCTCGGCCCGGTACGCGAGGACAAACAAGGGTTGCTGCAATGGATTCGGGTCCAGGACCTGCTCAGTGATTCGGTGCGCGAGCTGCTTTATCCTGCCCAACCCTTGAGTATCGAGCTGTTCGAGGAGGCGCCATGAGCAATGACGCGCGTTTCTTTTCCTTCCTCAAGGACCGCATCGGTCTGGACGTTGCCTCGGTCGGTGAAGCGATCATCGAGCGCGCCGTGCGCCAGCGTTGCGCCGCATCGAGCGCGCAGGACAGTAACGGCTATTGGCAGTTGTTGCAGACGTCGGCCAGCGAGCAGCAAGCGCTGATCGAAGCGGTGATTGTCCCCGAGACCTGGTTCTTTCGTTACCCGGAATCGTTTTCGACCCTGGGCAAGCTGGCGCAGACACGACTGGCGGAGCTGATGGGCTCGCGACCGCTGCGTATCCTCAGCCTGCCCTGTTCCACGGGCGAAGAACCCTATTCGATTGCCATGGCCCTGTTCGATGCCGGGATTTTCCCGCAACAGTTTCAGGTCGATGCCATCGATATCAGCCCCTTGTCCATTGAGCGGGCAACGCGGGCGATTTATGGCAAAAACTCGTTTCGCGGTGAGCAAATAACCTTTCGTGACCGGTACTTCAGTGCCGAGGTCGATGGTTTTTTACTCAATGAACGGGTGTGTAACCAGGTCAACTTTCAGACGGGTAACGTGCTTGATCCGACGTTGTTGGCGGCGAGACCCACTTATGACTTCGTGTTCTGCCGCAATCTGTTGATCTATTTCGATCTGGCGACCCAACAACGCGTTTTCGAGGTGCTCAAGCGCATGACCCGCGAAGAAGGCGTGCTGTTTATCGGTCCGGCCGAGGGCAGTCTGCTGGCGCGTTTGGGCATGCGTTCAATCGGCATTGCGCAGTCGTTTGCTTTTAGCCGCTGCGCGGAAAAAGCCGAAGTGCCGCCTGCCGCTGTTGTGCCCCTGCCGCTTCCAATCCTGGTGCCAGCGACCTTTACTCGTTCGCGGGCCAGTTTGCCGTTGCGGGCGAGCCCCCGATCGTTTGCGTCAAGCCCGCTGGTCCGTGCAAGCGCCAGAGCTGTACCCACTCCGGCAGGGGACCTCGACACTGAAGCCGCCAGCTTGCTGGCAAACATCGCGAGCCTGGCCAACGAGGGTAAAAGTGCCGAAGCGCGCGCGGCCTGCGAGCGCTACCTGAAACTATATGAGCCGGTAGCCCAAGTGTTTTATTGGCTGGGACTGCTCAGCGATCTCGGCGGCCAGACGGCGGAGGCGCAGGGTTTGTATCGCAAAGCGTTGTATCTGCAGCCACAACATCCCGAGGCATTGGCGCAGTTGGCGACTCTGCTGGCCTCTCAAGGCGATACCGAAGGTGCCCGCCGTTTGCAGGACCGGGCTGCCCGTGGCCTGAGCAAGGAAGGACGTAATCGATGAGCGGCCAGCTGAGCGAACCAAGCCTGACCCAGCAAGACCTCCAGGCAATCGACGATTGCTGGAACCGTATTGGTATACACGGCGAACGTTCTTGCCCATTGCTGGCCGAGCATATTCATTGCCGTAACTGTTCGGTGTATTCCGCTGCCGCCACGCGCCTGCTGGATCGCTATTCCCTGGCCCAGGAACATCGGGTGCAGGGCCATACCCTTGAGGCGCACAGCGAGATCAAGACCCGCTCGATCCTGGTGTTTCGTCTGGGCGAAGAATGGCTCGGGTTGCCCACCCGCTGTCTGGTCGAGGTGGCGCCGTTGCAGGCCATTCATTCTCTGCCGCATCAACGCTCGCGGGCGTTGCTTGGCGTCGTCAATGTACGGGGCGCGCTGGTGGCCTGCCTGTCGCTGGTTGAGTTGCTGGGCCTGGACAGCTCGCCCGCGGTGACACACTCGGCGCGGATCGTGCCGCGCATGCTGATCGTCGCTGCACAGGGTGGCCCGGTCGTGGTGCCCGTGGACGAGGTCGATGGCATCCATGCCATGGATGAGCGTGCTCTGGACTCGGCGTCCGGCGCGGGTCATCAGACCCATGCCAGATTTACCCGGGGCGTTCTGCAGTGGAAAGCGCGCAGTTTGCGCCTGCTCGATGAAGATCAACTGCTGTCGGCCGTGAACCGGAGCCTCACATGACCCCAGAACAAATGCGCGATGCGTCGCTGTTTGAGTTGTTTGCGCTGGAAGCCGAAGCACAAACCCAGGTCCTCAGCGCTGGCTTGTTGGCGCTGGAGCGTAACCCCACGCAGGCAGAGCACCTGGAAGCCTGCATGCGCGCCGCCCATTCGCTCAAGGGCGCGGCGCGGATTGTCGGGGTCGATGCCGGGGTCAGCGTGGCCCATGTGATGGAAGATTGTCTGGTCAGCGCCCAAGAATTCAGGTTGCACCTGCGGCCCGAGCATATCGATGCCTTGCTGCTGGGTACCGACTTACTGATGCGCATCGCCACGCCAGGCAGTACGGGCGTTAGCCCTGCGGATATCGACGCGTATGTGCTGCAAATGAACGCGTTGCTGGCGCCAGGTGCGGCCACCGGCGATTCAGCGTCGGCAACGTCTGCACAGCCGTCGCTTGAATCACTTCTGTCCATGCCAGAGATGACCACTGTCGATTTATTGGCCGCTGCACTGCGCCTTGATACTCCTGCGCCGTACACCGAGCCTGACCCGGTCTCTGTCCTTGCTTCTGTCGTGGCTGAGGCGCCCCGTCAAAACCAACGGATCGCTGAAGGCGGTGAGCGCGTCTTGCGGGTGACGGCCGATCGCCTGAACAGCTTGCTCTACTTGTCGAGTAAATCGCTGGTCGAAACTCAGCGGATCAAGCCGTATCTGGCGACAATGCAGCGGGTCAAGCGTCTGCAGAATAAAAGCGCGAGGACCCTCGACAGTCTGGACGTGAGCCTCAAAGAGTCCGGCGCAAGCGTCGACTCCCTGGAGACACTCGAAGAAGTCCGGCGTTTGCTGTCCGAAGCCCAGGCGATGCTGACCCAGCAGACCTCTCAGTTGGACGAGTTCGGTTGGCAGGCCAGCCAGCGTGCGCAGTTGCTGTACGACACCGCACTGGCCTGCCGAATGCGCCCCTTTGCCGATGTGCTGGTCGGCCAAGCGCGCATGGTCCGCGACCTGGGCCGCGAGTTGGGTAAGCCTGTGCGCCTGGAAATCGAAGGCGAAAAGACTCAGGTCGACCGTGACGTGCTGGAAAAGCTCGAAGCGCCCTTGACCCATTTGCTGCGCAACGCGGTGGATCATGGCATCGAGTTGCCCGAGCAGCGGCTGCTGGCAGGTAAACCTGCAGAAGGCGTCATCCGGCTCAGTGCGTCCCATCAGGCCGGCCTGTTGGTGGTGGAAGTCAGTGACGACGGCGCGGGTGTCGATCTCGATCAACTGCGTCGCAGCATCATCAAGCGCCAGTTGTCGCCCGCTGAAACCGCTGAGCAACTGAGTGAAGATGAGCTGCTGAGCTTTTTGTTCCTGCCCGGCTTCAGTCTGCGCGACAAGGTCACCGAAGTGTCCGGGCGTGGCGTTGGCCTGGACGCGGTGCAGCATATGGTTCGCCAACTTCGTGGGGCGATCGAAGTCGAACAGGGTGCAGGGCAGGGCTGCCGCTTCCAACTGACAGTGCCACTGACCCTGTCGGTGGTCCGCAGTCTGGTGGTCGACGTCGGTGGGGAGGCGTATGCATTCCCCTTGGCGCACATCGAACGCATGCGTGATGTGCAGGCCAGTGAAGTCGTGCAGTTGGAGGGTCGTCAGCATTTCTGGTACGACGAGCGCCCCGTAGGACTGGTGGCCGCCAGCCAGTTGCTTCAGCGCCCGCAAAGCCAGCCTGTCGGTGACGTGCTCAAGGTCGTGATCATTCGTGAGCGGGATGCCGTATATGGCGTGGCGGTCGAGCGTTTTATCGGTGAGCGCACGCTGGTGGTGCTGCCCCTCGATCCGCGACTGGGCAAGGTCCAGGATATTTCAGCCGGGGCCTTGCTCGACGATGGCTCGGCGGTATTGATCATTGATGTGGACGATATGCTGCGTTCGGTGGAGAAACTGCTCAACACCGGACGTCTGGAGCGCATCGGCCGGGGCGGCCAGCAAGCCGATGCCGTAGCGCGCAAGCGGGTGTTGGTGGTCGATGACTCGCTGACGGTGCGTGAGCTGGAGCGCAAGTTGCTGCTCAATCGTGGGTATGAAGTGGTGGTGGCGGTGGATGGCATGGACGGCTGGAATGCCTTGCGTGCCGAAGACTTTGACTTGCTGATCACCGATATAGACATGCCGCGCATGGACGGTATCGAGCTGGTTACCCTGTTGCGTCGGGACAGTCGTTTGCAGTCCCTGCCGGTGATGGTGGTGTCATACAAGGACCGAGAAGAAGATCGCCGTCGAGGTCTGGATGCCGGTGCGGATTATTACTTGGCTAAAGCCAGCTTTCATGACGACGCTTTGCTCGATGCCGTGATGGAGTTGATCGGAGGTGCACAGGGATGAAGATCGCTATCGTCAACGATATGCCCATGGCCGTGGAGGCCCTGCGCCGGGCCATCGCTTTCGAGCCCGCGCATCAGGTGGTCTGGGTCGCGGCCAATGGCGCCGAAGCCGTCGAGCGCTGTGCGCAGCTGACGCCGGACCTTATTCTGATGGACCTGATCATGCCGGTCATGGATGGCGTCGAAGCGACCCGACAGATCATGGCCGCTACACCGTGTGCCATCGTCATTGTCACCGTGGACCGACAGCAGAATGTCCATCGGGTGTTCGAAGCCATGGGGTACGGCGCGCTGGATGTGGTCGATACGCCCGCCCTGGGCGCAGGGAATCCCAAGGACGCAGCGGCCCCGCTATTGCGCAAGATCCTCAATATTGACTGGTTGATCGGTCAGCGCGACAGTCGCGTGCGCACGGTCGCCACGCCTTTGCGTGCGAGCGTACAGCGCCAGGGTCTGGTGGCCATTGGCTCTTCCGCGGGCGGCCCGGCAGCGCTGGAAGTTCTCCTGAAGGGCCTGCCCGCGTCA
This sequence comes from Pseudomonas sp. 10C3, assembly GCF_036346185.1. Lineage (NCBI taxonomy): Bacteria > Pseudomonadati > Pseudomonadota > Gammaproteobacteria > Pseudomonadales > Pseudomonadaceae > Pseudomonas > Pseudomonas sp. 10C3. The sequence goes on from NZ_JASJVE010000004.1 coordinate 199,238, forward strand.
TTTCCTGCGGCTGTTGTGCTGGTTCAGCATGTGGATCAGGTTTTTGCCGCCGGGATGGCTGAGTGGCTGGCCAGTGCGTCTGGTTTGCCCGTGCGTCTGGCCCGTGACGGCGAGCGGCCAGAGCGGGGAACAGTCTTGCTGGCGGGCACCAATCACCATATTCGCTTATTGAAAAACGGTAGTCTGGCGTACACCGCCGAGCCCGTAAACGAAATTTATCGGCCCTCGATCGACGTTTTTTTCGAGAGTGTGGCCAGCTATTGGAGTGGAGATGCGGTGGGTGTGTTGCTAACGGGGATGGGGCGCGATGGTGCTCAAGGGCTTAAGTTGATGCGACAGCAGGGGTTTTTGACCATCGCTCAGGATCAACACAGCTGTGCTGTGTATGGCATGCCCAAGGCTGCTGCCGCGATCGATGCAGCTGTCGAAATTCGGCCACTGGAAAAAATTGCGCCCAGATTGATCGAGGTGTTCGGCTAATGACTTTTCAGGCGTGTTCACGACCAGTCAGAGAGCAGGAGCCCCGGCATGCATGATTTGCAAATAGATGGTTTCAAGAAGACCGACGAGAACTCGGCGATGGTGCTGTTGGTCGACGATCAGGCAATGATTGGTGAAGCGGTGCGCCGTGGGCTGGCCAACGAAGATAACATCGATTTCCACTTCTGTGCCGACCCGCATCAGGCGATTGCCCAGGCTATTTTGATCAGGCCGACGGTGATTTTGCAGGATCTGGTCATGCCGGGCCTCGATGGTCTGACCCTGGTGCGTGAGTACCGCAACAACCCGCTGACCCGCGATATTCCGATCATCGTACTCTCGACCAAGGAAGACCCGCTGATCAAAAGCGCGGCCTTCGCGGCCGGTGCCAACGATTATCTGGTCAAGCTGCCGGACACCATCGAGTTGGTGGCGCGCATTCGTTACCACTCTCGCTCGTACATGACTCTGTTGCAGCGTGATGAAGCCTATAGAGCCTTGCGCGTCAGTCAGCAGCAGTTGCTCGATACCAATCTGGTGTTACAGCGCTTGATGAACTCGGACGGCTTGACTGGCCTGTCCAATCGTCGGCACTTCGACGAGTACCTGGAGCTGGAGTGGCGCCGGGCACTGCGTGAGCAAAGCCAGATCTCGTTGTTGATGATTGATGTGGACTACTTCAAGGCCTTCAATGACAACTTTGGCCATCTCGAAGGTGACGAAGCACTGCGTCAGGTCTCCAGTGCGATTCGCGAGAGTTGCGGTCGATCTTCCGATCTGCCAGCGCGTTACGGTGGGGAAGAGTTTGCCCTGGTGCTGCCAACCACCTCACCAGGCGGTGCGCGGCTGCTGGCCGAAAAGCTGCGCCAGACCGTGGAGGGCCTCAATATCCCGCACATTTTCCCTTTGCCGGGCTCGATCCTGACTATCAGCATCGGCTTAGCCACCATGATCCCGCAACCGGGCTCCAACAGTCGCCAACTGATCATGGACGCCGACAAGGGTTTATATTCCGCGAAGAACAATGGACGCAATCAGGTGGTGGTGGGGGTTAGCTGATCCGTTGCGGCATCGGCGGTGGAATCGTGCAGCGCAGAAACTCCCGTAAGGCCTGCCCAATGGACTGCCTTAGCGGTCGGTGGTGAGTTATACTCGTCGGCTTTCAAAAGTTCGCCTACGAGTGCTGCCCACCATGGAAATCAACCCGATCCTAAACAGCATCAAGGACCTGTCCGAGCGTTCTGAAACCATTCGGGGGTATCTTTGACTACGATCAAAAGCATGAGCGTCTGACTGAAGTCAATCGCGAGCTTGAAGATCCTGCTGTCTGGAACAACCCCGAGTACGCACAGAACCTGGGCCGCGAGCGTTCCTTGCTGGCGCAGATCGTCGACACCCTGGACGAAATGTCCTCTGGCCTGGTCGACGCCAAAGACCTGCTGTTGATGTCCGCCGAAGAAGAAGATCAGGCTGCCGTGGACGACGTGGCTGCTGAAGTCGAGCGCTTGCGCGAGTCGCTGGAGAAGCTGGAATTCCGTCGGATGTTCAGCGGCGAGATGGACGCCAACAACGCTTATCTGGATATTCAGGCCGGCTCTGGCGGTACCGAGGCTCAGGACTGGGCCAACATCCTGCTGCGCATGTACCTGCGCTGGGCGGATAAACGCGGTTTCGACGCCACCATCATGGAATTGTCCGCGGGTGAAGTCGCCGGGATCAAAGGCGCGACTCTGCACATCAAGGGTGAATACGCCTTTGGTTGGTTGCGCACCGAGATCGGTGTGCACCGCCTGGTGCGCAAGAGCCCGTTCGACTCGGGCAACCGTCGCCACACCTCGTTCTCGGCCGTGTTCGTGTCGCCGGAAATCGATGACAACATCGAAATCGACATCAACCCGTCGGACTTGCGAATCGACACCTACCGCTCCTCCGGTGCCGGTGGTCAGCACGTTAACACCACCGACTCGGCGGTACGGATTACGCACATACCGTCCAACACGGTGGTTTGCTGCCAGAACGAACGTTCCCAGCACGCGAACAAAGACACCGCGATGAAAATGTTGCGGGCACGCTTGTACGAGCAGGAAGTGCAGAAGCGCAATGCCGCTTCGCAGGCCCTGGAAGACACCAAGTCGGATATCGGCTGGGGTCATCAGATTCGCTCGTATGTGCTCGACCAGTCGCGGATCAAGGATCTGCGTACCGGTATCGAAAGAAGCGACTGCGTCAACGTGCTCGACGGCGATATCGATGAGTACCTTGTGGCCAGCCTCAAGCAAGGGCTGTAATCCCAAGCCCTGATACAGCAGCCCCGATTCAAGTCCCTCGTCCTGATGGCGAGGGCAACGAACCTGCGATGGAAAATTTAAGACATGAGCGACCAACAACTCGACCCGCAAGACCTGCAACAGGAAGAAAACAGCCTGATCGCCCTGCGCAAGGAAAAGCTTGCTGCCGAGCGCGCCAAGGGCCAGGCCTTCCCCAACGACTTCCGCCGCGACAGCTACTGCAATGATTTGCAGAAGCAGTATGTCGACAAGACCAAGGAAGAGCTGTTGGCTGCAGCGATTCCGGTCAAGGTTGCGGGTCGCCTCATGCTCAACCGTGGCTCGTTCATGGTGATTCAGGACATGACAGGTCGCATCCAGGTCTATGTCAACCGTAAAACGCTGCCCGAAGAAACCCTGGCAGCGGTCAAAACCTGGGACCTCGGTGACATCATCGCCGCCGAAGGCACCTTGGCGCGCTCTGGTAAGGGCGACCTCTACGTCGAAATGACCAACGTGCGCCTGCTGACCAAGTCCCTGCGCCCGCTGCCGGACAAGCACCATGGCCTGACCGATACCGAAACCCGCTATCGTCAGCGCTACGTTGACTTGATCGTCAACGAAGAAGTACGCCACACCTTCCGCGTTCGTTCGCAAGTCATTGCGCACATTCGCAGCTTCTTTATGCAGCGCGATTTCCTTGAAGTGGAAACGCCGATGTTGCAGACCATCCCGGGTGGTGCTGCGGCCAAGCCTTTCGAAACGCATCACAATGCACTCGACTTGGACATGTTCCTGCGTATCGCGCCAGAGCTGTTCCTCAAACGTCTGGTGGTGGGCGGGTTCGAGCGTGTATTCGAGATCAACCGCAACTTCCGTAACGAAGGCGTTTCGACTCGGCACAACCCCGAATTCACCATGCTTGAGTTCTATCAGGCATACGCTGATTACGAAGACAACATGGACCTCACCGAGGAGTTGTTCCGCGAGCTGGCACAGCTGGTTCTGAACAGTACCGACGTGCCTTATCAGGGCAAAGTGTTCCATTTCGGCGAACCGTTCCAGCGCATTTCGGTGTTCGCGTCGATCCTCAAGTACAACCCGGACATCACTGCGGCCGACCTTGAAGACATCGACAAGGCGCGTGCTATCGCCAAGAAAGCCGGTGCTGCCGTTAAAGGCTTCGAAGGTCTGGGCAAGTTGCAGACCATGATTTTCGAAGAGCTGGTCGAGCACCAACTGGAACAACCGACCTTCATCACCGAATACCCGTTCGAAGTGTCGCCGCTGGCACGTCGCAACAATAACAACCCGAACGTCACCGACCGCTTTGAGCTGTTCATCGGTGGCCGCGAAATCGCCAACGCCTACTCCGAGTTGAATGACGCGGAAGACCAGGCCGAGCGCTTCCAGGCTCAGGTTCGCGACAAGGATTCAGGGGACGATGAGGCCATGCATTACGATGCTGACTTCGTGCGTGCGCTGGAGTACGGCATGCCGCCAACGGCCGGTGAAGGTATCGGCATCGACCGGCTGGTGATGCTACTCACCGATGCACCGTCGATTCGTGACGTGATTCTGTTCCCGCACATGCGCCCACAAGCGTAAAAATGTGAAGAAGCCGCCTCGCAAGGGCGGCTTTTTTGTATTCGTCAGACAACCCGCGTGAAGCCATTCGCAGCGGGACGCGTAATGGCAAGCTTGCTCCCACAGTAGACCGCAGTATCTCTGTAGGAGCGGACGTGTCCGCGAAGGCGTCCGTCCAGGCTACAACCAAAAAGGAAAACCTGTTGTGAACCGTGCGATCGCTCAAAAGGGGGCTGCTGGCGTTGCCACAGCCGTAGCGCAGAGTGTTCAGTATCAAGGTCGCAAGGCCATTCGACAGGGCAGTGAGCAGCGCCGACAGGAGATCCTCGACGCGGTCATGCGCATTGTCGTTCGCGATGGCGTGCGAGCCGTGCGTCATCGTGCGGTGGCCGCCGAAGCCAGCGTGCCCCTGTCAGCCACGACCTATTACTTCAAAGACATCGATGACCTGCTCACCGATGCTTTTGCCCAATACGTCGAGCGCAGCGCGGCCTACATGGCCAAGCTGTGGGAAAACACCGAAGTGATCCTGCGTGAAATGGTTGCCCGAAGCGATGGCAGCCCTGGCGCTCGAGCCCGCCTGGCCGATGAAATCGCCCTGATGACCATGGAGTACGTGCGTCGCCAATTGATGACGCGCCGCGAGCATCTGATCGCCGAGCACGCCTTCCACCATGAGGCCTTGCTCAACCCGAGACTGGCCCTGCTGGTCAGTGCACATCAGGAGATTTTGCTGCAAGGTACAGGTCAATTCTTCCAGGTGATGGGGTCTTCGCAACCGCATCAGGATGCACAAGTGTTGACGGGGATAATCAGCCGGATGGAATATCAGGGCCTGCTCCACGGCCCGCAGCCTCACGCAGACGAAGAAATGCTCGGCATCCTCACCCGCCACCTGCATCTGGTGTTGGGGACCACGACACCTGTTTGCGAGTGAATATGCGTATGTTCAGGAAAACCCGATGAAAGCTTGGCGCGTGGCCATTGCCTTGTCGTTCGTGTTATTGAGCGGCTGCCTGGTGACCTTCAAGGACCCGATACCCGCCAACGATGCGGCACCCAAAGCCATGCTTGGCAAATGGGCCAGCAAAAACGCCTGGGGTGAAGCGCTCGAACTTGAAGTCACGCGCACGGGCGTCCATCAGTACCAGGCCGTCAGCTACCGCACGGGTGATCGCAAACACCGCGATGAATACGCATTCACCGTGTCTCGGCATGGCAGTCGCTGGTACCTGTCGGCGGGTTTGCCGCAGAAATACGGTGCTAATTTCGTCATTGCAGGTTTCGAGTTGACCGAAAACCATGAACTGGTGGTCTACAACCTCGATGTCGATCGGGTCAATCAGCTGATCGAACAGAAAACCCTGGCTGGCGAAACGCTGGAAACCGAGAAGGGCGATGGCGTGCTGATCACCAGCCCTCTCGATCAGGTATTTGCCTATCTCGACGATCCGGCCAACTCCGATGTTTTTCTCGAAGTGGCGCGGTATCAGCGCTTGCCCAAGTAGGGCGACACGCCTAACCAAACAAGGAGTTCAGGGTGGACGATTACCAGCAGATTATTCGTGCCTTGTCAGACCGCATTGTCGTGGCTCAGACACCGATTCGTGTCCTTGACGCGGTGAAGTGGGACGACAGTATTCGCAAAGGTTTTCTCGAGGCCAAGGGCAAGAAAATGCCCGCCGTGGATCGCGCTTATTATGACAACCGGCCACTGGCGTTCGACTCCAACGCGGTGAAGCTGGAATTCCAGAACATCGAGCGTGACATCACCCGCCAGTTGGGTCAGTTCAACCCGGTCGGGCAGATCATGCGGCGCATGTGCAAGGAGTACCGGATGGTCATCCGTATGCTTGAAGCGCGTGGCACAGCGGATTTCGGCCTGATTTCCCAAGAGCTTTATGGCGCTGCGTCGGATGCCTTCCATGCGGGCGACCCGACGCTCGCGGATCTGGGCCTGATGCTCTCCGATTACCTGAATAATATCGCCGGGCGCGGGGACCTTAAGGACGAGCCGAAAACGCTCACCGCCAAAGATGCGGTGAGTATGCTGCAAACCCGTTTGAACAAGGTGTTTGGTGAAGCGGAGGAGACCATTCGTGTGTTCGAATCCGATGGCATCGTCGCCGACGCGGCGGCCGGTGCCGATTACATCAAGATCCGCTCCGATGCGATGTTTAACGAGCGAGACGTGCGGGCGCTGGAAGTGCACGAAGGGCTGGTGCATGTCGGCACGACCCTCAATGGCCAGAATCAGCCGATCTGCACGTTCCTGTCCAAGGGGCCGCCGTCGTCCACGGTGACCCAGGAAGGCCTGGCGATTCTGATGGAAGTGATTGCTTTCGCCTCATACCCAAGCCGCTTGCGTAAGCTGACTAACCGCACTCGCGCCATCCACATGGCCGAGGAGGGCGCTGATTTCTTGCAGGTTTTCGAGTTCTATCGTGAGCAAGGCTTTGGCATGTCCGAAAGCTACGGCAACGCTAGTCGCGTATTCCGTGGTTCGGTGCCCGATGGTCTGCCATTTACGAAAGACTTGTCCTACCTCAAGGGCTTCATCATGGTTTACAACTACATTCAGTTGGCCGTGCGCAAAGGCAAGCTTGAGCAGATACCGTTGTTATTCTGTGGCAAAACCACCCTGGAAGACATGCGCGCCTTGCGCCAGTTGGTCGATGAAGGGTTGGTGACGCCGCCGAAATACCTGCCTGAACAGTTCCGGGACATGAACGCCTTGTCCGCATGGATGTGCTTCTCCAACTTCCTCAACCATTTGAGCCTGGACCGGATTGAGGCTGACTACTCGAACATCCTGTAGGCCTCATGGCGAGCAAGTCAACCACATCAAAAGGGAATTGAAGCGTGAAGTTATTGGGCATCCTCACATTGCTCCTGACCCTCACCGGCTGCAGTTCCTTACTGTTCTACCCTGAGCCGGGCCAGCCGTTTACTCCTGATAGAGCCCACCTGGCCTATCGCGACGTGACCCTGACGGCGGCTGACGGTACCCGGTTGCATGGCTGGTGGCTGCCGGCCAAGGCCGGGGTTCCGGTCAAGGGCACGGTGCTGCACTTGCATGGCAATGGCGGCAATCTGGCCTGGCACCTGGGTGGCAGTTGGTGGCTGCCGGAGGAGGGCTATCAGGTGCTGCTGCTGGACTACCGCGGTTACGGCATGTCGCAAGGCGAGCCGAGCCTGCAGGGGATCTATCAGGATGTCGACGCCGCGTTTTCCTGGTTGAACCGCGCGCCCGAGGTGCAAGGCAAGCCTCTGGTGGTGCTCGGGCAAAGTCTCGGTGGTGCGATAGCGGTGCACTATCTGGCTGAACATCCGCAACAGCGCGCTCGGGTCAAGGCGCTGATACTTGACGGAACACCGGCCAGCTACCGCGATGTTGCCCGGTATACCCTCAGCACCTCATGGTTGACCTGGCCGTTGCAAACACCGCTGTCGTGGCTGATTCCTGACGCGGACAGCGCGATCAGGGGCCTGCCACTGCTGAGCGGAACGCCGCTGCTGATTTTCCAGAGCCTGGATGATTCGATGGTGCCCCTTTCCAACGGCATCAGTCTGTATCAAGCTGCGCCCCCTCCACGAGTCCTGCAGTTGACGCGTGGCGGGCATGTGCAGACATTCTCTGACCCTACGTGGCGTCAGGTGATGGTGCGCTACCTGGAGGATCCGCAGCACTTCAATGGCCTGCGGCGTTTAGCCGAAGTTCCGAATTACCCCAGCCACTCGGGTGCGCTGCGTGCACAACAGAATTCAGAAATTGAACATTCAGAGAGTCCGCAATGAGCGAAGAACGTAACGCAATTCCCATGGTCATCACCGGTATCTGCACCATTCTGGGCACTGTCGGTGTCCTCTGGTACTACGGCTACCTGCATTTCGCCAAGCCTGAGGACGCGCTGTTGCTCAGCGAGTTCACCATGCTCAAGACCATCCCCGGGGAGGATTACAAAATTGCTCTGGAGCCTGCTGCCGAAGTGGCGCAGTGCATTGACGGCGTTCTGGTGCTGTTCAACACCGAGCAGAAAGGCCTCAGCGGCGTGCTGATCAACAGTAAGAAACAAGCTGTGCGCTGCGCTGGCGAAGAAACACCGCAGCAGTTGCAGCCGTAACGCCGTCGCCCGACCGACACGTACAGATCGAGCTTTACCGCTGAATCGGGTAAGGCACTAAAAAGCCCCGCCTGCGGAATGAACGCAGGCAGGGATTTTTAGGTTACGTCAGTCGATTAATGCATCGAAGAACGCGGAGCTACAGGCTGGTTATCGTTGGAAATGGTGACTTCCACACGCCGGTTCTGTGCGCGACCCGAGTTGCTGGTGTTATCGGCAACCGGGTATTCCTTGCCATAACCCTGGGCCACGATGCGCTCAGGGCTGACACCCATTTTCACCAGAGCCATTCTTACCGAATTGGCACGGCGCTCGGACAAAGACTGGTTATACGCCGCCGAACCGCTGCTGTCGGTGTAGCCTTCGACAATCACTTTGCGGTCCGGATTTTCCTGAAGGAATTGGACAAGCTTGTTGATGTCGACCAGACCGCTGGATTTCAAATCAGCCTTGTTGAAGTCGAACAGCACATCGCCGAATGTCACCACGGTCCCGCGCTCGGTTTGCTTCGCGTTCAGGCTGGCTTGCAGTTGCTTGATCTGGGCATCGCGCGCATCCAGACGCGCTTGGGCACGTTGTCCGGCAGCGTTTTTCAGATCGCCTTCGGCGGTGCGCAGGTTAATGGTTTGCTTGGCGACTTCGACCCGCTGATTGGTCAGGTAAGCCAGTTGATCGACCCTCTTCTGGTCTTCTTTGCTCTGGTAGGCCTTGTCAGCCTTATCCAGCCAATCGCTGGCGTCCTTGGTTTCCAGCGCAGCCACTTTGCTGGCTTGCGGGTTGGCTTGCAGGGCCGAGAAGTTGGTCCGTGCTTGCTCAAGATTCACGTTTGGCTGTGAAGAGCAGGCTGCCAGGCCAACGCTGAGCGCCAGAAGGGCAGGGATCATCAGTTGTTTATGCGTCATTTTTTTCGTCCTTTAAATCAATTGCGAAGCACGTGATTACGAATGCACGAGGGAGTGGGCGAGGCCGCGCTTATTGCGAGGTACGCATGCCTTCCTCACGTAATTCATCAACGCCTTGATGGGCATCCTTGACCGCTCTCTCGGCTTTAGCCGCTTGAGCCTTGCGTTCAGCTACGCGGGCGTCCCATTCAGCCTGTTCGGCCAAACGTTTGGCTTCGTCGTATTTTTTGTCGTGCATGGCCATTTCTGCTTGCTTGAGCTTGTCCTGCGCCGATTTCATTTCCACGGCGGCAAACTCGGGTCCGCCAGCACTTACGGCGCTGTTCACGGCCGATTGAGTCACGGCGTACTGCTCGGTCGGTGGATTGCCAGCACAACCGGCCAGTACCAAGCTGCTGCCGAGGGCCAGCGCAGCAAGTTTCAACCCGCGCAGGTTGCTAAACGAGGTGTAGGCAGTGCTGATCTTCATGGTGTTCAACTCCATTGGGTAACTCCTGAGAACGCTTGATTTTCCATGACAGTCATGTGCCTGACGCGTGTGCAATAACAGTGTCCATGCCAACTGCTACCAGGGCTTTTCCTGTGATGGCTATTGGCTGTGACCTATTCGTTTTTTGAATAGTTCAGTCAGGTTTTTAAATGGATGATGTTTTTGGATCCATTCTGCGGAGGCTCTAGCGTGAGACTCATGGGGGCGCGCGCAGGCACGCCGGCCGCAAAAGGCAGCCGGTATGTGAGGGTCAGGAAGGGATGGGAGCTATGTTTCGATCAGTGGTTTTGCGTGTCGGCCTGTTCGGTCAGATCATGCAGATAACGTCGCGACAGCGCGAGAAAGCGCGGGGTAGGACCAATGTCTTCGTAGAGTGGATCACCCTCTTCATCGGTGGCCACGACATGGTTGCCTTTCACGTAGGGGAAGCTGGTTTCGAGCTCTTCGAGTGCAGCACCAATCAGTTCGCCGAGCAACTCTTCGGGAAGGCGTTTGGGGTACATCTCGGAAATAGCAGCCAGGCGAGCGGCTGATTCGACGTCCAAATGAATCGCATAGCCGGTATTGGTCAGGCGTCCCTTTGCATTCTGTTCCCAGTGTTGTGCGAGTTCACGGATTTTCATATGGACCTCAGGGTTATTAACCCACTTGTGGCGGGTGCAATCGGGGCAGTAAGCCGTTGTGTGGCTCATTCTTGAGATTAGCTCTATCTGCGTAGAATGTTAGCCACAGAACAACAGCATACGGTTGCGCGCTTGTCAGAGCTTGCTGCTCTGTGCACTCTTGCTAGATCAGATTTTTGCGCGCTTGTTCAGTCTGATTTCTGTCACGACTGAGCAGTACCGGTCCAGAAACGCTGGAGAGAAGGGCTTATGGCTGATATCGATGTACGTTTGCGTGAGGACGTTCACCTGTTGGGTGAGCTGTTGGGCAACACCATTCGTGAGCAACACGGGGCTGAATTTCTCGACAAGATCGAGCGTATCCGCAAGGCGGCCAAAGCCGGGCGCCGTGATTCGGCGGCGGGCACCGAGCAGCTGAGTTCAAGCCTGGACGAGCTGAGTGAGGATGAACTTTTGCCGGTGGCAAGGGCGTTCAACCAGTTTTTGAACCTGGCCAATATTGCCGAGCAATATCAACTTATCCACAGGCGCGATGATTCCCAGCCTCAGCCCTTTGAATCCCGCGTACTGCCTGAATTGCTTGAGCGTCTGAAAAAAGCCGGGCATAGCCCCGAGGCCTTGGCTCGACAGTTGGGCAAGCTGGAAATCGAGCTGGTGTTGACCGCTCACCCGACCGAAGTCGCACGACGGACGCTGATTCAAAAGTACGACGCCATCGCCGAGCAGCTGGCGGCGCTTGATCATCGCGACCTGAATGCCGCCGAGCGCGAACAAATCACAGTGCGCTTGCAGCGATTGATCGCCGAAGGCTGGTACACCGAAGAAATTCGCCGCACACGCCCGACCCCCATCGATGAGGCGAAGTGGGGCTTTGCGGTGATTGAGCGCTCGCTGTGGCATGCCATCCCCCATTACTTGCGCAAGGCAGATCGTGCTTTGCATGCCGCGACCGGGCTGCACTTGCCGCTGGAGGCCGCACCGATCCGTTTTGCCTCGTGGATGGGCGGTGATCGCGACGGCAACCCGAATGTCACCGCAGCGGTCACCCGCGAAGTCTTGCTGCTGGCGCGCTGGATGGCTGCGGACCTTTACCTGCGTGACATCGAACAACTGGCCTCTGAACTCTCTATGCAGCAGGCCAGCGCCGAGTTACGCGCGGCGGCGGGTGATAGCGCCGAACCCTACCGAACCGTGCTCAAGCAACTGCGTGATCGCCTGCGAGCGACCCGTAACTGGGCGCAATCTTCCCTGGCCGTCACGCAGCCGGCGCCCGATAACATTCTGCAGAACAACCGTGATCTGCTAGAGCCGCTGCAACTGTGTTTTCAGTCGCTGCACGCGTGCGGCATGGGGGTGATTGCCGACGGTCCATTACTGGACTGCCTGCGGCGCGCCGTCACGTTCGGTCTGTTTCTGGTGCGTCTGGATGTGCGCCAGGACGCCAGTCGCCACAGCGCGGCAATGACTGAAATCACCGACTATCTGGGCCTCGGTCGTTACGAGGAATGGGATGAAGAAACCCGCATCGCCTTCCTCCTGCGCGAACTGAACAACCGGCGGCCGCTGTTGCCGAGTCACTTCAAACCGGCTGCCGATACCGCCGAGGTCCTAGCCACGTGCCGGGAAGTGGCGGCGGCACCGGCAGCCTCATTGGGCTCCTACGTGATCTCGATGGCGGGCTCGGCCTCCGATGTGTTGGCGGTCCAACTGCTGCTCAAAGAGGCCGGGCTGCAACGGCCGATGCGTGTGGCGCCGTTGTTCGAAACCCTGGCCGACCTGGATAACGCGGGTCCGGCGATCCAGCACCTGCTCAGCCTGCCGGGCTATCGCTCGCGCCTGCATGGCCCGCAGGAAGTGATGATCGGGTATTCCGACTCGGCCAAGGATGCCGGCACTACGGCGGCTGCCTGGGCGCAATACCGGGCGCAGGAAAACCTGGTGGAGATCTGCCGCGAGCAACAGGTCGAATTGCTCTTGTTCCATGGTCGCGGCGGTACCGTCGGGCGTGGGGGTGGTCCTGCGCATGCGGCGATTCTGTCGCAACCGCCGGGGTCGGTGGCCGGGCGTTTCCGCACCACTGAGCAGGGCGAGATGATTCGCTTCAAGTTCGGCTTGCCGGACATTGCCGAGCAAAACCTCAACCTGTACCTGGCGGCGGTGCTCGAAGCGACCTTGCAGCCACCGCCCATGCCAGAGCCTGCGTGGCGGCAGATGATGGATCACTTGTCGGCTGACGGCGTCAGCGCATACCGCGCGGTGGTGCGCGAGAACCCTGAGTTCGTTGAGTATTTCCGCCAGGCAACCCCTGAGCAGGAATTAGGCCGCTTACCGTTGGGCAGTCGCCCGGCCAAGCGCCGCGAAGGTGGGGTGGAGAGTCTGCGTGCGATCCCATGGATCTTCGCCTGGACCCAGACCCGCCTGATGCTGCCCGCCTGGCTCGGCTGGGAAGCGGCGCTGAGTAAGGCGCTGGAGCGTGGCGAGAGCGACCTGTTGGCTCAGATGCGTGAGCAGTGGCCTTTTTTTCGTACCCGAATCGATATGTTGGAGATGGTCCTGGCCAAAGCCGACAGCGATATTGCCCGAATGTATGACGAACGGTTGGTGGAGCCCCGTCTGCAACATTTAGGCGCGCACTTGCGCGACCTATTGTCGCAGGCGTGCACCACGGTCCTGGGACTCACGGGCCAATCTCGCCTACTTGCACATAGCCCTGAAACGCTGGAGTTCATTAGTCTGCGCAACACGTATCTGGACCCGCTGCATTTGCTTCAGGCCGAGCTTCTGGCCCGTTCGCGCAAGCGAGAGGCGACTTTGGACAGTCCTTTGGAACAGGCGTTACTGGTGTCTGTGGCGGGCATCGCTGCCGGATTGCGCAACACAGGTTGAGGGTGTCGGGCGCTACCCGGGGTGGGCGGCGCCTGTCATAAAGTGGCAAGATAGTGACCTTTGGCGACGCATCCTTATAAGGTTGCACCCCGTCGCAACTTTTGGCGGGGGTACTTTTGGGTGCCGGTACGCCACAAGTTGCTGCGACTTTTGGTAGCTTGTGTGGGGATAGTCTGCTGTGTATCTTGATCAGCCTTTAGCCAATCTTCGGCTGAATCCCTTTTTTGAGATTGGCCCCATGAGGCGAGTCTGACAATATCCATATAAAAATTGAGGAGCACATCGATGCGCGTGATTCTGCTGGGAGCTCCCGGGGCCGGTAAAGGTACTCAGGCACAATTCATCACCGAAAAATTTGGTATCCCGCAAATTTCCACTGGCGACATGCTGCGCGCGGCAGTCAAGGCCGGTACCGAATTAGGCTTGAAAGCCAAGAGCGTCATGGACAGCGGCGGTCTGGTCTCCGATGACCTGATCATCGGCCTGATCAAGGACCGTATTGCTCAGCCTGACTGCGTCAATGGCGTCCTGTTTGATGGCTTTCCACGCACCATTCCCCAGGCAGAAGCCTTGGTAGAAGCTGGCGTGGAGATCGACAACGTGGTCGAAATCGCAGTCGATGACGAAGAAATCGTCAAGCGTATTTCCGGTCGTCGTGTTCACGAAGGCTCCGGGCGCGTTTATCACCTGATCTACAACCCGCCAAAGGTTGAAGGCATGGACGACGTTACCGGCGAACCTCTGATTCAGCGCAAGGACGACGTCGAAGCGACCGTGCGTCATCGTCTGGAGGTCTACCACGCTCAAACCAAACCGCTGGTGGCCTTCTACCAGAAGCTCAGCGCTGCGAATGGCAAGCCCAAGTGCAGCCATATCGAGGGCGTTGGTTCAGTTGAAGGCATTACCGCCAAGGTGCTGGCTGCTTTGAGCTGATAGCGCTTTTGGGAATGAACTACGGCCCGCTTGCGGGCCGTAGTTGTTTATACTGTTGCACTTTTTTGATCATGACGGAAACACCGATGACCACCTTGCTGGCCCTGGATACCGCCACTGAAGCCTGCTCTGTCGCCTTGCTGCACGATGGCAAGGTGTGGAGTCACTACGAGGTGATTCCGCGCCTGCACGCCCAGCGCCTGTTGCCGATGATCAAGGATCTGCTGGCCGAGGCGGGAATTGCCCTGTCCGCCATCGACGCCATTGCCTTCGGCCGTGGTCCCGGCGCGTTTACCGGTGTGCGGATCGCGATTGGTGTCGTTCAGGGGTTGGCTTTCGCCCTGGAGCGCCCAGTGTTACCGGTGTCGAACCTGGCGGTACTGGCGCAACGCGCTTTCCGTGAACACGGTGCCCGACAGGTCGCTGCCGCCATCGATGCGCGCATGGATGAAGTGTATTGGGGCTGCTACCGTGAAACAGCGGGTGAAATGCGTCTGGTCGGTGCCGAAGCAGTGTTGCCGCCGGAACACGCCGGTTTACCTGTCGATTCGACGGGCGACTGGTTTGGCGCAGGGACTGGCTGGGGCTACGCTGATCGGATCGCGGTCAAGCAGGCAGGGCAGGATGCTGGAATGCTGCCCCATGCGCAGGATTTGCTGACGCTGGCCACCTTCGCCTGGCAGCGCGGTGAAGCTATTGTGGCCGATGACGCGCAACCGATTTACCTGCGTGACAAAGTGGCGACACCCAAAGCTCGACCACTCTGAGTTCCTATGTCACCTGTAACTGATGCAAATGCGACACTTTATCGGCGTTTTAGAACCTTTTGAGCAATATGTGGTCTAGTAATCGTTCGGATATTTGCCAAGTATCGTCCGTGCAGCTAGATTGCCATTATCAAAAGCCGAGTACGCATCAATGCGCATAGACGGACCCTCATCACGCTCCTACCCCATAAAGCGCAAGCCTCGCAAAGGCACTGCGACGGTTGAGGGTTCCTTCGAAGAAGTGGACAGCGAGATCGAAGTTCCGTCCAAAGTGCCTGCCAAGTCGTCCCGCGCACAAGCTTCAGCCACGAGCAACGTCCCGGCTCGCCAGCAAGACATGATATTCCCCCGTTCCGTCAGCAATCGCGTCGCCTATGCGCTGGCCAGTTATCTCACCACGGCCAGCTTTGTCGATTGGGATCTGGAAGTGTTGGGCCTCGATCTTCACGTTTGAATTCTCACCCACTTCCGTATTACCTCGGTTGCCCGTCCTGGAGTGAAAACGCCTGGCGTGAGTCGCTGTACCCCGAAAGTGCCCGGCCCAACGATTTTCTGGCTCTGTACGCGCAGGTGTTCAACGCCGTTGAAGGCAATACCACGTTTTATGCGCGGCCCTCGCCGGTCATTGTTCAACGCTGGGCGCAAAGCCTGCCTGAAACCTTTCGCTTCACCGCCAAATTTCATCGCGACATCAGCCACGGCGGCGACCTGCGTCAACAGCTGCATGCCGCTGAGGACTTCATCCAGCTGCTCGCACCGCTGGGCCAAAGGGTCGCGCCCCTGTGGCTGCAGTTGCCCGCCAGCTTCGGGCCAGCGCGTCTGGCTGAGTTGGTCAGCTTTATCGATGCTATTGAGCGACCGCTCGCGGTCGAGGTCCGTCACTTGGCATTTTTTGCCAAAGGCGATGAAGAGCGGATGCTCAATCGATTACTGCTGGACCGGGGTGTGGAGCGTATTTGCCTCGATCCCCGTGCGCTATTCAGCTGTGTATCGACCGATCCCGCCGTGCTGCATGCGCAATCGAAAAAGCCCAAAGTCCCTCCACGCCCTGCTGCCCTGACACAATTCCCTCAGGTGCGCTTTATCGGCCATCCATTGCTCCAGGCCAACGACCCGTTTCTTGTGCCGTGGGTGGAGAAAGTAGCGGGCTGGATTGAAGAAGGGCGCACGCCATATGTGTTCCTGCACACCCCCGACAACCTCCAGGCGCCAGACCTTGCTCGGCGTTTTCACCAGCAATTGATGGCTCGTCTGCCGGGATTACCGCCACTGGCGACGTTGCAAAGAGAGCCCGTCGCGCAGCAACTTGGCTTGCTGTAAGGTCGACAGTTTCGACTATAAACCGTCAGTCTCCAAGGAGTGTGCAAATGGATTCGCAGTTACTTCGCGCCCAACGTTTCAAGTCCTTGCATGAACGAGAGGGGGCTTTTGTCATCCCCAATCCCTGGGATGCTGGCTCGGCCAAGTTGCTCGCTTCGCTGGGTTTCGAGGCGTTAGCCACGACCAGTGCGGGTCTTGCATTCACACTGGGGCGTGCCGACGCAGAAGGTGCGGTCAGCCGGCAGGAGACCATGGATAATGTCGCCGCAATCGTCAACGCCACGGCATTGCCAGTGGCCGCGGACTTGGAAAACTGCTTCTCTGACAGCCCCGAAGGCTGCGCTGATACGATTCTGAAAGCCGCTGCATTAGGTATCGTTGGCGGCTCGATTGAAGATGCCAGTGGTCATGCCGACAACCCGATCTACGCCTTCGAATTGTCAGTGGAACGGGTCAAAGCTGCCGTTGCCGCAGCGCGCAGCTTACCTTTCCCCTTCATGCTAACCGCCCGTGCCGAGAACCTGCTGCACGGCCGTCTGAACTTCGCGGATACCTTACGCCGTATTGAAGCCTACGCCGAGGCGGGTGCGGACGTACTATTCGCGCCGGGGCTGCGTACGCGCGACGAAGTCATCGCTGTAGTACGCGCCGTAGCGCCAAGGCCGGTTAACGTAATAATGGGGCTGAGCGGTGTGACGCTCTCGGTTGCTGATTTGAGCGCTTGCGGGGTCAAGCGGATCAGCGTGGGCTCATCTTTGGCAAGGGCTGCCTTGGGCGGCTTTTATCGCGCGGCTCAAGAAATCAGTCAGCAAGGCACCTTCACTTATGGCCAACAGGCGTTGCCGTTCGCTCAATTGAATACACTGTTCAGCGCGTAGTGTTCGACGCGGTGGTTACGCAGCCATGCGCAGGTTTTGCAGAATAATAGGCCGAGCCCAGCCGTTCTCGTAATCCAGATGACGTTGCTGAGCAGTGATGGTCTCTGGCTCGAGGGGCAGGGCGGGCTTGTCTGCCAGGTCCCATTCGAGTTCGGCGATGGGCAAGTGCAACGGACGCGGTTGGGGGCCGAGGCCAGGGTGTGTATCCGCCTGAGGAGGGTTGAGCACCAGTGGGCGGACCCAGCCACTTTCGAAATTCAGCTGCCGCTGCTGCGCGATCATGTCTGCGACAGTGAACGGTTCGGCCGGCTTGTCCAACAGGTCGAGTTCAAACTCGGCAATGGGCAGGTGCAGATGTTCTGGGGGGGTACGCTGTACGTCGGCAACCGCGCAGTCGCGCTGATCGACGATCTGCCCAAGGGTGTCAGTGCCACTCAGCGGTTCGCCGCTGGCGTTTGCTGCAAGGGTGCTGAACTCAGTCGAAACCTCGGTGTTATCGCCGATTTGCTCGGCCATCGCACGGGCAAACGCATCCTGCCAGAGCTGGGTAACGCCGCCCAAGGCTCGGGAATTGCGGAGGCTGTAGTCGCCTGCGTGCGACAAATAGCCTATCGGTGAGGGTTGAATATCAGACATAGCGCTCAGTTGACCGTCCGGCTCTGGCAAAATGCCGGATACTCCTGTTATCGGCCAATGTTGCCGATCATTAACAAATTAGTTGAGCGTATGGGCACATGAGTGAGCAACACACGGGCAGCCGCATCCGGGTTGAAACCCTGACAAGCAACGGACACGCGCAGGCGCTGGACTGGGCACAACGTCTCGGCCTGCCGTTAGAGGACGTTGAAGCAGAATTCGCCCTGCAAGTGACGGACGATGGTTTGCAGCTACAGCAACTAGGCGCCGACTCTTCGGGCCCGGTGCGAGTGGACTTTGTCGAAGGGGCTGTGGCTCATCGACGCTTGTTCGGTGGTGGCAGTGGGCAAATGATCGCCAAAGCGGTCGGCATCCAGCCCGGCGTTCGCCCTCGAGTGCTGGATGCGACAGCGGGGTTAGGCAAGGACGCGTTCGTGCTGGCAAGCCTAGGGTGCAACGTGAGCCTGATCGAGCGTCAGCCGATCATCGCCGCCTTGCTTGAAGATGGCCTGGCCCGTGGCCTGCGGGATCGTGAAGTGGGGCAGATCATCGCCCAGATGCGTCTGTTGACCGGCAACTCCATCGACTTGATCCGCGCCTGGGAGGGCGAACCACCGCAAGTGATCTACCTTGACCCGATGTTTCCTCATCGGGAAAAAACCGCGTTGGTGAAAAAGGAAATGCGCCTGTTCCGGCCGTTGGTGGGCGATGACATGGATGCGCCAGCGCTGCTGGAAGCTGCACTGGCGCTCGCCACTCACCGGGTCGTGGTCAAACGCCCACGCAAGGCGCCGTGCATCGACGGGCCAAAGCCGAGTTATGCGCTGGATGGAAAGTCCAGCCGCTACGACATCTACCCGAAGAAGGCGCTAAAAGGCTGATATCGCCTTAGCTGCCTTCGGTAGTCCGCAGGAGCTGCTGAAGGCTACAAATGATCGTCAGGGCCGATAAGCCCGCATAAACAAGCTCACGACTTCCTGAACATGCGCTTCAGCGTCGTGCTCGTCCGGCAGGTCGCCGCAGCCGATCAGCAGGCGAAAATTGCATGCGCCCTTGAGCAGGCACAGAAAGTGCTCGGCAGCGAGGTTTGGTTTGTCGATGCTCAGGCTCCCGGCTTTGTCGATCTGGGTCAGAAAGCGCTCCATCTCCAGCAGAATTCGCTGGGGGCCGGCCTCGAAAAAAATCTGCGACAGCTTCGGGTCCTGGCTGCCCGGTGCGACCATCAATCGATGCAGCGCCAACGAGTCAGGACTGTTGATCAACGCGTAAAAGCCCCGACCAATCTTCAACAGCAGTGCCTCTACAGGCATGCCATGGGGTATTTCGAAAAACAGCTCGGGCAGTTGCTCCTCGCAGCGCGCCACCACCGCAGCGGAAAATAACGTCTCTTTATCGGTGAAATGGTTGTAAACCGTCAGCTTGGAAACCCCGGCTTCTGCGGCCACGGCATCCATACTGGTACTGGCGTAACCGTTGCGCACGAACAGGTTTTTCGCGGCGTTAAGAATGGCTTGGCGCTTTGCCAAGTCCTTTGGGCGGCCGGGGCCCGAAGCGCTTAATGGGGGACGGAGTAATGAATTGTCAGGCATCGTCGTTTTAATAGTGGACTGGTGAGTTTGGTATTTCTTACTATACGCTTCAGTACAATAATTAAAGCATCCTTTGCCAAAGGTCCATCACCATGTTTCGCGATGCCTTGTCCTTTACCCTGCCGATCAGCCTGGTGTTTTTACTGGCTGCCTGTGGTCATGAAGAACCTGTTCTGCCCACCGTGCGCCCGGCCATGGTCGTTCAGCCGCAGCCTTCATCGCAGTCGATGGACAGCTATCCCGGTGAAGTCCGCGCCCGGTTCGAGCCGGAATTGGCGTTTCGTATCGCCGGCAAGGTGACCAGGCGTCTGGTAGAAGAGGGCGCGAGGGTCAAGGCCAATCAGCCGCTGGCCGAGCTGGACCCGCAGGATGTGCGCCTGCAGCTGGAAGCGACCCGCGCTCAGGTGACTGCCGCTGAAGCCAATTTGCAATTGGTCCGCTCTGAGCGTGATCGCTACAAAACGTTGATGGATCGGCAACTGGTCAGTCGGTCTCAGTTCGACAATGCCGAGAACCTGTTTCGCGCCGGTGAGGCTCGGCTCAAGCAGATCAAGGCCGAATTCAATGTCGCTGATAATCAGGCCGGCTACGCGGTGCTGCGCGCGCCACAAGACGGTGTGATCGCTCGGCGTCTGGTCGAAGTCGGGCAAGTCGTGGCGGCGGGGCAGACCATGTTTACCCTGGCGGCCGACGGCGAACGCGAAGTCCTGATCAGTCTGCCAGAGCAAAATTTCGGGCGTTTCAAAACCGGTCAGGCAGTCACTGTCGAGTTGTGGACGCAACCCGGTCAACGTTTTCCTGGCCGCATCCGTGAGTTGTCGCCTTCTGCCGATCCGCGTTCCCGTACCTTCGCCACCCGCATCGCTTTTGCCGAGGGCAAAGTGCCCGCCGAGTTGGGACAGAGCGCCCGCGTATTTATCCAGACCGAACACACTGTCGCCCTGTCGGTACCGTTGTCAGCGCTGACTGCCGAGAACGGCGTCAACTACGTGTGGCGGGTCGATGCCGATAACACACTCAAGCGCGTTCCGGTGCGAATCGCTGCCTACGGTCAGGACAGCGTGCCCGTTCTCGAAGGCCTCAAAGCTACGGATTGGGTGGTGGCAGCCGGTGTCCATGTGCTGCACGAGGGCGAGCAGGTACGGCCGGTGGATCGCGGTAATCGAGAAGTGAAACTGGCGGCGAAGGAGTAGGCACGGATGCGTTTCAATCTTTCCGAGTGGGCACTGCGCAACCGCCAGATTGTCCTGTTTCTGATGTTACTGCTGGCGATTGTTGGCGCGGTTTCCTACACCAAGCTTGGTCAGAGTGAAGATCCGCCATTTACCTTCAAAGCGATGGTCATCCGCACCAACTGGCCCGGCGCGAGTGCCGAGGAAGTTGCGCTGCAGGTGACCGACCGCATTGAGAAGAAGCTGATGGAGACCGGCGAGTACGAGCGCATTGTCTCGTTCTCACGGTCCGGTGAGTCCCAAGTGACGTTCATGGCGCGTGACTCCATGCACTCGGCGCAGATTCCCGATCTCTGGTATCAGGTCCGCAAAAAAATCAGCGACATCCGTCATACCTTGCCACAGGGCATACAGGGGCCATTTTTCAACGATGAGTTCGGCACTACGTTCGGCAATATCTATGCGCTGACGGGCAAAGGTTTTGACTACGCGGTGCTCAAGGACTACGCCGACCGCGTGCAGATACAGCTGCAGCGGGTCAAAGACGTGGGCAATATCGAACTGTTGGGGTTGCAGGACGAAAAAATCTGGATCGAGCTGTCGAACGTGAAGCTGGCGACCCTTGGGCTGCGCTTGCAGACGGTGCAGCAAGTTCTTGAAGAGCAGAACGCGGTGTCGGCAGCGGGTTTTTTCGAGACCCCCAGTGAGCGCATTCAGTTACGGGTAACCGGTCGCTTCCAGTCGGTGGACGAGATCAAGAATTTCCCGATTCGAGTGGGCGATCGTACGTTCCGCATCAGCGACGTGGCCGAGGTTTTTCGCGGCTTCAACGACCCGCCTGCGCCGCGCATGCGTTATATGGGTGAAGACGCCATCGGCCTGGCCGTGGCGATGAAAGACGGTGGCGACATTCTGGTACTGGGGCGTGCCCTTGAGACCGAATTTGCCCGGGTGCAGAAAAACCTCCCTGCGGGCATGCAGCTGAGCAAAGTGTCGGACCAGCCAGCAGCGGTGAAAACCGGGGTCGGCGAGTTTGTGCAGGTGCTGGCTGAGGCGTTGGGCATCGTGCTGCTGGTGAGCTTTTTCTCCCTGGGCATGCGCACCGGGATGGTTGTCGCCCTGGCGATTCCGTTGGTGCTGGCGATGACCTTCGCCTGCATGTACTACCTGGGGATTGGCTTGCACAAGATTTCCCTCGGCGCGCTGGTGCTGGCGTTGGGCTTGTTGGTGGACGACGCGATCATCGCGGTGGAGATGATGGCGATCAAGATGGAGCAGGGTTACGACCGGCTCAAGGCTGCCAGTTTCGCTTGGACCAGCACCGCTTTTCCGATGCTCACCGGCACGCTGATTACGGCGGCGGGCTTCTTGCCGATTGCCACGGCGCAATCAGGCACCGGGGAATACACCCGTTCGATCTTCCAGGTGGTGACCATCGCCTTGTTGGCGTCCTGGGTTGCAGCAGTGGTATTTGTGCCCTATCTGGGCGAGCGGCTGTTGCCGGACCTGGCGAAGATCCACGCTGCCAAACATGGCGCGGGGGCACCCGACCCTTACGGTACGCCCTTCTATCAACGCGTGCGGCGCATGGTGGGTTGGTGTGTACGGCGGCGTAAAACGGTGCTGGTACTCACCATTGGCCTGTTCGTGCTCTCGGTGGTGATGTTCCGTTTCGTGCCGCAGCAGTTTTTTCCGGCGTCGGGGCGACTGGAGCTGATGGTCGATTTGAAGCTGGCCGAAGGCGCGTCGTTGAGCAACACGGCTGAGCAGGTCAACCGGCTGGAGCAGATGCTCAAGGATCATCCGGGCATTGATAACTACGTGGCCTACGTCGGCACTGGTTCGCCACGGTTCTACCTGCCGCTGGACCAACAGTTGCCCGCCGCCAGTTTCGCGCAGTTTGTGGTGCTGGCAAAAACCATCGAAGACCGGGAAGTTCTGCGCACCTGGCTGATCAAAAACCTCAACGAGCAATTTCCGACCCTGCGCTCTCGGGTGACTCGCCTGGAGAACGGGCCGCCGGTGGGATACCCGGTGCAGTTCCGCGTGACCGGTGAACACATCGAGGAAGTCCGCGCTCTGGCGCGTAAAGTCGCGGTCAAGGTTGGCGAGAATCCACACGTGGCGAACGTCCATCTGGACTGGGAGGAGCCGAGCAAGGTTGTGAACCTCAACGTGGATCAGGATCGGGCGCGGGCGCTAGGGGTGAGCACTGCCGATCTGTCGAGATTTCTGCAAAGTTCGTTGACCGGTTCCAGCGTCAGCCAATACCGCGAAGAGGACGAGCTCATCGAGATTCTGTTGCGGGGCACCCCTCATGAGCGCAAGGATCTCGCCTCGCTGCCGAGCCTGGCGATCCCCACCAGCAACGGCACCAGCGTCGCCTTGTCGCAGATCGCGACCCTGGAGTACGGCTTCGAAGAGGGCATCATTTGGCACCGCAACCGCCTGCCGAACGTGACCATCCGCGCCGATATCTATGGCAAGGAACAACCTGCGACCCTAGTCCAGCAGATCCTGCCGACACTGGACGGCGTGCGTGCCGAGTTACCGGACGGCTATTTGCTGGAAGTCGGGGGCACAGTCGAAGACTCGGCGCGGGGACAGAACTCGGTCAAGGCCGGTGTGCCGTTGTTTATCGTGGTGGTCCTGACCTTGTTGATGCTGCAATTGCGCAGTTTCTCACGCACCGCCATGGTCTTTCTCACCGCACCGCTGGGTTTGATTGGCGTGACTTTGTTTCTGATTGTCTTTCACCAGCCGTTCGGTTTCGTCGCAATGCTCGGCACCATCGCCTTGTCGGGGATGATCATGCGTAACTCGGTGATTCTGGTGGACCAGATCGAACAGGACATCGCCGCCGGGCTGGATCAATGGCAAGCGATCATCGAAGCCACCGTACGGCGTTTCCGGCCCATCGTCCTCACGGCACTGGCGGCCGTGCTGGCGATGATCCCGCTGTCACGTAGCGTGTTTTTCGGCCCGATGGCCGTGGCGATCATGGGCGGTCTGATCGTTGCGACCGCACTGACCCTGTTATTCCTGCCTGCGCTGTATGCAGCGTGGTTCAGGGTGAAGAAAGTGGAGCTGCAGGCGCGTTGATTACAGCGCGCCAAACACCTTTTTCGCCAGACTGGTCGCGGCGCCTGCCGGGTTTTGGCGGAGGGCGGCTTCTTGTTTGCCGATCATTTCGAACAGGCCATTGAGGGCCTTTTCGGTCACGTAACCTTCGATGTTGGCGTCTTTGGTGTCGACGACGCCCAGGCTGGCGGCCTGGGCGGCGAACGCGTTGTATTTTTGTGCGACACCCACTTTATCGGTGGCGTGTTTGACGATGGGCAGGAATTTGACGCGGATCTGTTCGCGGCTGGTCTTGCTCAGGTATTGGGTGGCTGAATCGTTGCCGCCACTGAGGATGCTCTTGGCATCCTCCACGCTCATCTTCTTCACGGCATCGACCAGCAGCGCCTGGGCTTGCGGTACAGCGGCTTCGGCGGCCTGGTTCATGGCGGTCTCCAATTCATCGACCTGCGCGCCCATGCCGAACTGCTTCATCTTCTTCGCAACCTTGCCGAGACTGCCCGGCAACTCAATGCGCACATCCTTGTTATTGCTGAAACCGCCTGGCGTGCCCAGCTGCTTGACGGCAATCTGCGCGCCTTGGGTCAACGCATCCTTGAGACCGCCAGTGGCGTCCGACTGGGACAGGTCGCTCAGGGACAGGGCAAACACGCTGGTCGACAGCAGCAGGCCTGCGCACAGGCCAGCGAAGGTGATGGAAGGGCGGAGCATGGCAGCATCCTTTTCAAAGGGATCGGATTGATAAAAGGGTGGCGCGGGTTTACAGGCCCGCGCCAAGGGATCACTGAACAGAATCCAGGCGAATGCGCAGCGGCTTCTGATCCTGGCCATCCAACTGTACGACATACTGCGCGGTAGTGATAAACAAGAGTTTACCCTCCAGTTCAATGCGCGCGCTGACCGAATAACGGTGGCCCTGCTGTACGTGTTTCGGATCGTATTCCAGGCTGAAAGGCAAAGGCACCTGGCCTTTGATCGGGCCACTTTGTCTGGCCAGCACGACCACCGGAGCATCGGCCTTGGACACGTCGTGTAGGCTGACATTCAAGATCGCCGTGGGTGGCAGGGCGATGCGTTGCAGGTAAAAAACTTCCCCGTCGAGGCTGGCTTGAGAGGATGGCTGCGAGATACTGCACGCGCCGAGCAGGCTGGTCAGAAGGATAAGTGCCAGGTTTTTCATTGGAATCTCCTTATCGATGGCGTCAGAAGAAGCCCCACGCCATCGACAGGAATTTAAAGGATTTAGCTGGCAGGGTCAGCCTCTGTTACATCTTCGCTGCGATGCAGGGCCACTTGGCGGATCGACAAACGGATCTCGGCGGGCAAAACCCGCTTGGCCGCGCCTTCCGCCAACTCGCCCAGAAGCTCGTGGTAGCTTAGCTTGCCCGCAGGGTCTTTGTGCAGGACGCCGAGGTCGAGCAAGGTCTGGATGAAGTGGCGGAACAGGCTTTTGTCGAAGAACTCCGGTGCGTTGAGGCCATGCAAAATCGACAGCCGCTGAGCCATGACCGTGCACAAGTCTTCCAGTTCTTCGGCGCTGATACTGTTCTGGCCACTGTTGAGCAGCAATGAAATCGCCATATAGAAGCGTTGCAGCGTCTGGGCAATGACCCGTGACAGCAGGGTCAGCAGGACGAAGTGACGCGAACTCGGGGCTGGGCGCAGGTAGACGTTATTTTCAAAGCGCAACAGGCCTTGCTCGACGAAGGCTTCGAGCCACTGGTCGATCACCGCATCCAGCTCCTCCAGCGGCCAGCGAATGAACAGCTCTGATTGCAGGTACGGGTACAGTGCCCGGGCATAGCGCAGGATCTGTTCACGGCTCATCCGCGACGAACTCTGGAAGAAACTCGCCAGCAGCGAGGGCAGGGCCACGATGTGCAAGACGTTGTTGCGGTAGTAGGTCATCAAGACCGCGTTCTGCTCATCCAAGTAGAGGATTTTGCCTAACGCATCCTTTTGCTCGGACAACAGGTTCATGCCCTTTACGTACTCGATCAAGGCCTTGCCGTCACCTTCGGGCAGCGTGGTGTGTGGCGAGTAAGGCACCCGACGCAGCAGGGTCAGGTACAGGTCGAGAATCCGCGCCATGGCTTGATCGTCCAGCGCCAGCTTATTGGTGGACAGCAAGGCCAGCGCCACCAGATTGACCGGGTTGATCGCGGCCGCTTCGTTCAGCCCTTGAGCCACGCGCTCGCCGAGGCGCTGAGTAGTCTCGTTCAGCCAGCCGGGGCGGTACTGCGGCCCCAGCGCTTGCTCGCGCCAATTCGGTTGTTCGTGATCGAGGAACTCAGCCAGTTTGATTGGCTCGCCGAAGTTGACCGACACCTGGCCGAAGCGCTGCTTGAGTGCGCCAATCACTTTGAAAATATCGAAGATCGACTCTTTCTTTTTAGCCGCACCGCGCAGCTCGCCCAGGTAGGTGCGGCCTTCGAGCACGCGCTCGTAACCGATGTACACCGGAACGAAAACGATCGGCATCCGTGAGTTGCGCAAAAAGCTGCGCAAGGTGATCGCCAGCATGCCGGTTTTGGGTTGCAGCATGCGCCCGGTACGCGAGCGGCCACCTTCGACGAAGTACTCGACCGGGAAGCCCTTGGTGAACAGCGTATGCAGGTATTCATTGAAGACGGCGCTGTACAGCGGGTTGCCCTTGAACGTACGACGCATGAAAAAGGCGCCGCCGCGACGCAGCAGGCCGCCGATCACTGGCATGTTCAGGTTAATGCCCGCGGCGACGTGGGGCGGTGTCAGGCCATTTCGAAACAGCAGGTAGGACAGCAGCAGATAATCGATATGGCTGCGGTGGCACGGGACATAGATCACTTCGTGACCCTGGGCGACATCCTGCACGCCTTCGATGTGACTGACCTTGATGCCGTCGTAAATCTTGTTCCAGAACCAGCTCAGCACCACTTCGAGAAAGCGGATCGCCGAGTAGGTGTAGTCCGAAGCGATTTCGTTGCCATAGCGCAGGGCATTTGCCTGGGCTTTGCTCTCGGGGATGTTCTCGCGCTTGGCCTCTTCGAGGATGGCCTGCTTGACCAGCGGCTCGTCCAGCAGCCCCTTGACCAGATTGCGGCGGTGCGACAGGTCGGGGCCGATGACGGCGGTTTTCAGATTGCGAAAGTGCACCCGCAGAATGCGCTGGGTCATTCGCAGGGTGCGTTCGTGGCCCTTGTTCTCTTGGACCAGTTCGCGCAGATGGATCGGTGCGGAAAATTGCACACGGGTCTTGCGGCCCAGAATCAGAATGCTGACCAACC
This sequence comes from Pseudomonas sp. 10C3, assembly GCF_036346185.1. Taxonomy (NCBI): domain Bacteria; kingdom Pseudomonadati; phylum Pseudomonadota; class Gammaproteobacteria; order Pseudomonadales; family Pseudomonadaceae; genus Pseudomonas; species Pseudomonas sp. 10C3. Next base: position 226,239 of record NZ_JASJVE010000004.1, read on the forward strand.
GGCGCAAGCGCCCAGTCACCGCCCAGCTGTCTGCGAACAATAGCTTCCAGGGGCTCGACTCACTGTCAGGCGACTGACCCCAGAACACACTGACCGGGATGATCTGTGCATCTTCGGAGGCGTTCTGGCTGATGGCACTGACCAGCCGCTCCAGGGTGGGCGGTGCGCCGCGTTTGTCCTGGCGGCCCAGCCAGTCGGGCTCGGGTGTCAGGTAGAAGAATGCCGCGGGCTCCAGCAGGTTTCCCACGGCTACCGGCAGAATCGGTCGCGGCAGCCCGGCTTTGCGGCACTCGGTATCGACCACCGCGAGGTCGCTTAATGAGGGTGATTGCAGGGCGTAGAACACCGGGCGGCTGCGGTCGAGGTTGAGGGTAAAGGACGACTGGTTGATGGTTTCCGAGCGAACCCAGAGGTACAACAGTCGGCGCAGGGTGCCAAACACAAGACGGCGGAACGGGGAGCGGGTCATACGGCTTCTGCTGAATAAGGGGGAAACGAGCAGCTGCTCGGGGGCGACAGTGTGCCGCATCTGCTGAAGATCGGCAAAAAACGACGCCGTTTATGTGGATTTCGCCGTTTTTAATGCTGGCTTATACTCGGCCGTCAAATAATAAAAAACAGGAGTAACGATCCAATGTCAGCACGTGAAACAGGCAGTGTGAAGTGGTTCAACGATGCCAAGGGTTATGGCTTCATCCAGCGCGGAGATGGCGTGGACGTATTCGTGCATTACCGCGCCATCCGCGGGGAAGGGCATCGTTCACTGGCTGAGGGCCAGCAGGTCGAATACGGATTGGTCGAAGGCCAGAAAGGCTGGCAGGCAGAGGATGTCGTGGGGCTATAAAGTGAGCAGTCTGCACACAGACTTGTAGGAGCTGACTTGTCTGCGAACCAGGCAACTCGGTCTGTCAGGCACACCGAGTTGCGACCTTCGCGGGCAAGAACCAGGCGTCCCCCCAGTTCCTGCACTGTGCGATGTCAGGCTCAGTTCGTGTGCCAGACGATTTCTTCTTCACCGTCGCTACTGATGCGAATCCAGCGGTCGGCGGCTTCGTCGCTCTCTTCCTCGATCCATGTGCCCGGTGCGCAGCGAACTTCAACGTTCAGTGCGGTGAAGGCAGCGCGGGCGCAGGCGATGTCGTCGTCCCATGGGGTCTTGTCGCTTTCCAGGAACAAGCTGTTCCATTTGCCGACAGCCTTGGGCAACCAGGTCACGGTCACGTCACCGGCTGTGCATTTGTACGTCTGACCTTTCTTGACCCAGGGGGTGCAGGGGCCCAGCGCGGCGCTGAGCCAGGCAGCGATGGCCATGTAGTCGACGTCAGCGTCTTTCAGGTAAATCTCGATATCGGGTTGGCGCATGGATGCCTCGTAATTGATTGAAAATCCATTCGCGGATTCATTCGGCTGCCCCGCACAGGCAAGGCAGCATCGATTCGGTGTGTGTGGATTCGCAGATTATTGAAGCACGAAATAATCGTAACGCATCGAAACCGTCACTTCGAACGGCTCCGGCTGCTCAATGACATTGGCCCGGCGTTCGGCGCTGGCGCGCCAACCGTGGGGCGTCATGGCCAGCAAGTTGGCACGGGCTTGAGCATCGACCAGGCTCAGGGTAAAGCGCAAGGTCTCGCTGTGCTGCAACTGCATATCAGCGGGCACTTGCATCAGGTGTTTGTCATCGACGTACTCACGCACTTCGTCGTAGAGCCGCTCACGCAGCTCCATCAGGTGTTCGCTGGTCGGGCCGACGCGCATCAAGCCGCCGCCGGTGCTCAGCAGGCGTTTGGCTTCGTGCCAGTCCAGCGGGCTGAACACGCTGGCAAGGAACTGGCAGCTGTCGTCGGGCAGTGGCACGCGGGCCATGCTGGAGATCAACCAAGTGATTTTTGGATCGCGCCGGCATGCACGCTTGACCGCTTCGCGGGAAATATCCAGCGCATAGCCATCCGCATCCGGCAGGGCCGCAGCGATTTGCGCGGTGTAATAACCCTCGCCACAACCGATGTCCAGCCAACGAGCGGGTGCGCGTTCGGCGGCCAGTTCCGCCAGGCGCTTGGCGACCGGCGCATAATGGCCTGCATTGAGAAAGTCGCGCCGTGCCTCGACCATGGCCTGATTGTCGCCAGGGTCGCGGCTGTTTTTGTGTTGAACCGGCAGCAGGTTCAAATAGCCTTGGCGCGCACGGTCGAAGCGGTGACCAAGGGGGCACACCACGCCGTTATCAACTGCGCTGAGCGCTGCTGCGCAAATCGGGCAAGTCAGCATCATGCGAGCAATTCGACCAGAGTCTGGTAGTAAATTTCGGTCAGGACATCGAGATCGCTGGCCAGAACGCGCTCATTGACCTGATGGATCGTGGCGTTGACCGGGCCCAGTTCGACGACTTGCGTGCCCATCGTGGCGATAAACCGCCCGTCCGAGGTGCCGCCGCTGGTCGATGCCTGGGTGTCGCGCCCGGTGACGGCCTTGATGCTTGCGGACACTGCGTCGAGTAGCGCGCCGGGTTCAGTGAGGAACGGCAGGCCGGACAAGGCCCATTCCACATGCCAGTCCAGCCCATGCTTGTCGAGGATGGTGGCGACCCGCTGCTGCAGGGCCTCGACGGTGGATTCGGTGGAGAAGCGGAAGTTGAACATCGCCGACAACTCGCCGGGGATGACGTTGGTCGTGCCGGTGCCTGAGTTGAGGTTGGAGATCTGAAAACTGGTCGGCGGGAAGAAGGCGTTGCCGTTATCCCAGTGCTCGGCGGCCAGTTCGGCCAACGCCGGTGCTGCCAGATGGATCGGGTTCTTCGCCAGATGCGGGTAGGCCACATGGCCCTGGATCCCGCGCACGGTGAGTTTTGCACCCAATGAACCGCGACGGCCGTTTTTGACCATATCGCCCACCAGTGTGGTGCTCGACGGTTCGCCGACGATGCACCAGTCCAGGCGCTCTTTACGTGCCGCCAGTCGCTCGATCACCGCCTTGGTGCCGTGGTGTGCAGGGCCTTCTTCGTCGCTGGTGATCAGGAACGCCACCGAGCCTTTATGGTTCGGGTGATCGCCGACAAAGCGTTCAGCCGCCACCAGCATTGCCGCCAGGCTGCCTTTCATGTCAGCCGCGCCACGTCCGCACAGCATGCCATGCTCATCGATCAATGCGTCGAACGGATCGTTCTGCCAGGCCTGAAGCGGGCCGGTCGGCACCACGTCAGTGTGCCCGGCGAAGCACAGCACCGGGCCTTCGTGGTTGCCATGGGTGGCCCAGAAGTTATCCACATCCTCGATACGCATGGGTTCCAGTTTGAAACCGGCATCGCCCAGGCGTTGCATCATCATCGCTTGGCAGTCGGCGTCGATCGGCGTGACCGATGGACGACGGATCAGGTCGCAGGCGAGTTGGAGAGTGGGCGAAAGGTCGGCTGGGGCCGTCATGAAAGGACTCCGGTAACAAGGTTCTAGGCGCGGAAAAGGCGCTTATCTTAAAGCAAAACGGCGACCCAAAGGCCGCCGTTTAACGTTACGCAGTAACAGGTCAAACAGTTGCGGGTTCCGCCACGGCTACCGGCTTGGGCAGCGAAGACAGGAAGGCCATGATCAGCGCCGCCAGGTACGGCAGCGATTGCACCAGAAGCATGGTCACCCAGAAGCGCATGTCGGCGCTCGGCAGGCCCTGTACCAGGCAGATACCGGCGGCCGCGCCCCACAGCAGCAGCATGATGAAAACTTCTTCTCGAGCTTCCGAGAGGGCGACCAGAAAACCATGACTGGCTGCGTTCTTCGGTGTACGGAAGAATGGGATGCTGGTGGTGAAGAAGCCGTAGAGCACCGCTTTGGCGATGGTGTGCGACAAGGCGAGCCCCGCCAGCGCCGCAAAGAATGCGTCCGTGAGGTTGACCCCCACTGCACGGCGGTACAAGAAGATGATCTTGCCGACCTTGAACACGAACAGGGCCAATGGCGGGATCGCGAAAATCAACAACGGCGGATCGACACGGTTAGGCACGATGATCATCGCCGCCGACCACAGCAACGCGCCGACGGTGAAGAAGATATTCATGCCATCGGCGACCCACGGCAACCAGCCCGCGAGGAAGTGATAGCGCTGCCCACGGGTCAGCTCGGTATCTTTACCGCGCAGCAGGCTCGACGTGTGGCGCTTGATGATTTGAATCGCGCCATACGCCCAACGGAAACGCTGCTTTTTGAAGTCGATGAAGGTGTCCGGCATCAAACCCTTGCCGTAGCTGTTGTGCGAATAGGCGGCCGAATACCCTTTCTCGAATATGCGCAGCCCCAGCTCGGCGTCTTCACAGATGCACCAGTCCGCCCAGCCCAGTTCTTCAAGCACCGAACGTCGGGTCATGGTCATGGTGCCGTGCTGAATGATCGCGTCACGGTCGTTACGGGTGACCATGCCGATATAGAAGAAGCCTTTGTATTCCGAGTAGCAGAGCTTCTTGAAGGTGCTTTCGTTCTGGTCGCGGTAATCCTGCGGCGACTGCACCACGGCGATTTTCGGGTCGGCGAAGTGCGGGACCATGTGTTTGAGCCAGTTGCGGTCGACGCAGTAATCCGAGTCGATCACTGCAATCACTTCAGCGTCCGGCGCCGTGTGCGGGATCAGGTAGTTCAGTGCACCACCTTTGAAACCGGCCAGTGGCGCGACATGGAAGAACTTGAAGCGCGGGCCGAGCATTTCACAATGGGCCTTGACCGGTTCCCAGACCGCCGGGTCTTTGGTGTTGTTGTCGATGATCAGAACTTCGAAGTCCGGATAGTCGAGAGCGGCCAGAGCATTCAGGGTCTGTTTGACCATCTCCGGTGGCTCGTTGTAGCAGGGCACGTGTATCGAGACTTTCGGTCGATACGCATTGTCAGTGTCCACGGGCAGGAATTCGCGGCGTCGCTTGTGGGTCCAGACCGCTTCAGCCAGTTCGTGGGCCTCGGTCAACAGGACGATGAACACGCCCATGGCGCCAAGTGCCAGCAAGAAGCCTACGGTCAGACTGAACCAGGTGCTGTATTGCTGACTGTAGTCGTAACCGATCCAGACCAGCACCGAACCACACAGGAACGCGGTAAAGGTCAGGAACGTGCGACCCCGCTGGCGTAGCGCCGAACCGTCGATCAGGAGCAATGCCAGGGACAGCAGCGCCAGCACCACGGAGCCAATCGCCAGAACCCGCCACTGCGGAATCGCGACAACCGGCCCTTCAAAGTTAAATTTCTGCTGGCGCGCAGCGTTATACACGCCCCAGTAGGCGCCCACCGAGCCTTCATCACTGGCTTTCCACGGCTGATCGAAGGCCTCGATCACGAAGTAGTTGTAGCCCTGGCGGTTGAGTTTATTGACCAGCGTACGCAGGTAAATGGCTTGATCCGCCTGAGTTGCCTCGGCACCGCCACGCATACGGCCATTGCTCGGCCAGCCAACCTCCGACAGCAGCAGCGGCTTTTTCGGGAATATTTTTTTCAGTTCACGGGCGCGATCAAGTACGAATTGACCGGCTTTGTCGACTGGAATGAATTCCCAATAAGGCAGGATGTGCGCAGCGACCAAATCAACGTGCTTGCCCAACTCCGGGTATTTTTCCCAGATGTGCCATTGCTCGGAGGTGGTCACCGGTACTTTGACGGCGGCACGCACCCGGTCCAGCAGGACGCTCAGTTGTTTGACCGTGATTTCGCGACGGAACAGGGCTTCGTTGCCCACCACCACGCGAACCACACTGCGCGATGAGTTGGCCAGCTCGATTGCTCGGACAATCTCGCGCTCGTTGCGCGCTTCGTCGGGGCTGATCCAGATCCCCAGAGTCACTCGCAGACCGAACTCTTCAGCGAGCTTTGGGATGTCCCCCAGCGAGCCGTCGACAGAGTAAGTCCGAATACTGTCGGTCTGCTTACTGATCAACTCCAGGTCCTGACGCATTTCATCGTCGGACGGGTAGATGCCTTCCTGTGGGTTTTGTCCCGAACGGAAAGGTGAGTAAGAAAAGCCGGAGATCTGCTCGGGCCAGTCGGGAGCGGTAACCGGACGATTGATCAGCGCCCAGAAACCGGTGAATAGCGCGGCAATTGCCACGACCACCACCAAATTGAGTCCAAATCTACGCGATGACATAAATGCTTTTGGTTCCAAAGGGTGGAACGAGGGATTAGCCGACGAGCGCCGGTCGGCGCGCATCCTACTCTGGGCTTTATAGGGCTGTACAGCCAGCCGATTGGCTATTGGTCAACGGCCACGCGACTAAGTTCGCTGGCAGGTCGTCTTGTCGTCCAAAATACTGGGTCTTGCAGGCAATATACAACAGAGTGTCAGGCATACAGGGTTGCGTTGATCGCGACGGCGGCTCATCAGGATAAAGATGCTCTGAGCCCCATAGCGACCTATAATGCGCGCCGGTTTTTGGGGTAATGGTCATGAACACAGAAGATCCGCGGTTTGCTGGCGTCGCCCGTTTGTACGGCATCGAGGGCCTGGAGCGGTTGCGCGCAGCCCATGTGGCGGTCGTCGGGATCGGCGGTGTCGGCTCGTGGGCGGCGGAAGCGATTGCCCGCTGCGGTGTCGGCGAAATCTCCCTGTTCGATCTGGATGACGTCTGCGTCAGCAACAGCAACCGTCAGTTGCACGCATTGGAGGGCACCATCGGTCGGGCCAAGGTCGAGGTCATGGCCGAGCGCCTGCGCGCTATCAATCCCGATTGCACCGTGCATGCCGTGGCTGACTTCGTGACCCGCGAGACCATGGCCCAATACATCACGCCTGATATCGACTGCGTGCTCGACTGCATCGACAGTGTCAACGCCAAGGCCGCCCTGATCTCCTGGTGCAAGCGGCGCAAAATCCAGATTATCACCACTGGTGGCGCAGGCGGACAGATTGACCCGACGCTGATTCAGGTCTGCGACCTCAATCGTACCTTCAACGATCCGCTGGCCTCCAAAGTTCGCTCGACCTTGCGCCGTGACTATGGGTTCTCGCGCACCGTGACTCGCCACTACAGCGTGCCGTGTGTGTTTTCCACCGAACAGTTGCGGTATCCCAAGCCAGACGGGAGCATTTGCCTGCAAAAAAGCTTCGTTGGCGATGGGGTCAAGCTGGACTGCGCGGGTGGGTTTGGTGCAGTAATGATGGTGACCGCGACCTTCGGTATGGTCGCGGCGACCAAGGCGGTGGACAAGATTGTCGCGGGCGTGAGACGTCCGGCGGATCGCGCCAAGCCTGTTCAGGCGCTGCCAGAGGCCAGTTGACGCATCCGCTGCAGCACCGCGTTCAAGCCGTTGCTGCGTGAGGGCGAGAGGTGTCGGCTCAGGCCCAACTGATTGAACCAGTTCGGCAGATCCACCTGTTGCAAGTCTTCAGCCGAGAGGCCGTTGACTCGCGCCAACAGCAAGGCCACCAGCCCCCGAATCAAGCGTGCGTCACTGGCTGCGCGAAACTGCCAGTGGCCGTCCGTCACGCTGCCGAGCAACCAGACCTGGCTTTCACAGCCATGCACACGATGTTCTTCGGTTTTTTCGTTGTCACTCAGGGCTGGCAGGCGTTCGCCCCATTGCATCAGCAGACGTGCGCGTTGTTCCCAGCTGTGGGATTGGTTGAAGGTTTCAAGGGCTGTTTGTGCGTCGACAGGCAGGCTCATCGCAGCAGTTCCAAGGCTTGATCCAGCGCGCTGAAAAAGCGCTCGAGATCGTCGGAGTCGTTGTACAGCGCCAAGGACACCCGGATTGCGCCTGGCAGGCCGAGGCTTTTGAGTAACGGCATGGCGCAATGATGCCCTGCGCGGACAGCGATCCCCTGTTCGGTCAGCAAGTGCGCCAGGTCGGCGTTGTGCACGCCTTCGACGACGAAACTCACCAGCGCCAATTGCGGAGCACCCAGAACGCGAATGCCTTCACGTCTGTTCAAACCGTCCAGCAGCAATTGATGCAGAGCCGCTTCATGCGCAACCACGGCCATGTGGTCGAGGCTTGCCAGATAGTCGAGGGTCGCGCCGAGGCCTATCACGCTGGCAATCGGCGGTGTACCAGCTTCGAATCCCAAGGGCGCAGGGCGAAATCTGGCGGTGTGATAATCGGCGGTCAGCACCATCTCGCCACCAAACTGCCAATGATGCAGGCGCGCGAGCGCTTCATTGCGGCCATACAGCACGCCAAGACCCTCGGGGCCATACAGTTTATGACTGGAAAATACATAGAAGTCGCAGCCCAATGCTTGCACGTCATGCCGGCCATGGACCACGCCTTGGGCACCGTCCACCACCGTCAATGCGCCATGGGACTTGGCCATGCTCAGCAACGCGGGCAGTGGCTGCCAGGCGCCCAGCACGTTGGATAACTGGCTGACTGCCAGCAAACGGGTGCGGGGGCCGATCAGTACGGCGGCGGCCACAAGATCAATCAGGCCGTTGGTGTCGAGCGGCAAGATGATCAACTTCAGATCGCAGCGGTGCGCCAATTGCTGCCAAGGCAACAGATTGGCGTGATGCTCCAGCGCGCTGATGACAATCTCATCACCGGCAACACACTCGTGCTCCAGACCATATGCCAACAGATTCAGGGCTGATGTTGCCCCGTGGGTGAAGACGATCTGTGCAGACTCGTCCGCATTCAGCCAGTGAGCAATCTTGCTGCGGCTGCTCTCGAACGCCTGGGTGGCGTTGGCGCCCGGCAAATGCTGTGCCCGGTGCACATTAGCCGCGCCATTGACGTAGTAATGATTAAGCGCGTCGATCAATGCCTGGGGTTTTTGGGTCGTTGCGGCATTGTCCAGATAGGTCTGGCCTTGCCGTTGCAGTGCGGCGATGGCTGGAAAATCAGCGCGCCAGGGGGAGGGCAGGGGCATGTTATTCAGCTCAATAGCCGGCTTTTAACGCTACGTATGCAGCGCTAAAAGCCGACGCGGGATCAATCAGTTGTGAGCGTGCAGCGTTGCGTTCAGTTCAACCGCCGACTTGTGGGTTTTGCATTCCACGGCGCCGGTCTGCGAGTTACGACGGAACAGCAAGTCTGGAAGGCCTGCCAGGTCGCGGGCCTTGACCACTTTCACCAATGCGTTTTTCTCGTCGAGCAGCGCGACTTTGGTCCCTGCAGTAACGTACAGTCCGGATTCCACCGTATTGCGATCACCCAATGGAATGCCAATACCTGCGTTGGCACCGATCAGGCAGCCTTCGCCGACCTTGATGACGATGTTGCCGCCACCCGACAGCGTGCCCATGGTCGAGCAACCGCCGCCCAGGTCGGAACCCTTGCCGACGAATACGCCCGCCGAGACACGACCTTCGATCATGCCCGGGCCTTCGGTGCCGCCGTTGAAGTTGACGAAACCTTCGTGCATGACCGTGGTGCCTTCGCCGATGTAAGCGCCCAGACGCACGCGTGCACTGTCAGCGATGCGCACACCGCTCGGCACTACGTAGTCGGTCATTTTAGGGAATTTGTCGACGGAGAACACTTCCAGAAACTCGCCTTTCAGACGCGATTCCAGCTGATGCTCAGCCAGTTCGCTCAGGTCCACAGCGCCTTGGCTGGTCCAGGCGACATTAGGCAGCAGAGGGAAAATCCCGGCCAGGCTCAGGCCGTGAGGTTTGACCAGTCGATGCGACAGCAAGTGCAACTTCAGGTAGGCCTCAGGTGTTGAGGTCAGTGCCGCGTCTTCGGCCAGCAAGGTTGCTACCAGCGGCTTGTGGCTTTCGGCCAGACGGGTCAGCAAGGCGGCTTGGCCAGCATCGACGGATTTCAGCGCGTCAGCCAGTTTTGAAGCCTGATCGGTATTGAACGCGATGGCCTGATTACCGCCGGTGTAACCCAGTAAGGGTGCGATGGCTGTAATGATTTCTGCCGACGGATTGATCAACGGCTGTGCGTAGAAGACTTCCAGCCACGCGCCTTGACGGTTCTGAGTGCCGATACCAAACGCCAGGCTGAACAGGGTAGTGGACATGCAAATACCTCTTACTGAATTCTCTAACTGATTAAAAGGGGGCTTCAGTAGCGCTCTGGCTTACTTGAAGGCCGCCGCATACAGATCGGGCTTGAAGCCAATCAGGGTTCTGTCACCGAGATCAAGCACTGGACGCTTGATCATCGAAGGTTGCACGAGCATCAGTTCTATTGCCTTGGCTTGGTCGAGATCGGCTTTTTGTCCGTCGTCGAGTTTGCGAAAGGTAGTCCCTGCCCGGTTTAAAACGACCTGCCAACCATGTTCGTCGCACCACTGAGTCAGGTGCTCACGGTCGATACCTACCGCTTTGTAATCATGAAAATCGTAGCTCAGGTTTTTTTCATCGAGCCAGGTGCGAGCTTTTTTCATGGTGTCGCAGGCCTTGATCCCGAAAAGGCGTAAGCCCTTGTTTTCACTGGAGGAATTTTCCATCCCCGAAACTCCCCGCGCCGTCCAAAAAAATCAACGGGTGATTATGCCACGTCCGTCTATTTGGCGCTTCGGCTGTCTCTTTCGGGATCAGTTGGCGATCTTAACGAAATTTCGATATTCGATCGGGTAAGCTCTCCGTCCTTCGCCTCGGACCTGCGAGATACCCACTCGCAGGTATTTCGACTCTGGCACACGACTCCGCTTTTTTTTGGGATTTACTTTCCCCTTTGGTGACTGAATGCGTACTCCTTTACCCACCTTTATTTTATTTGTGCTGGGTTGTCTGTTGTTTTTCTTTGCATTGGGTAATCACCAATTGCAAGGCTCGGCTGAACCTCGCGTCGCGGGCATCGCTATGGAAATGTACCTCGATAACGACTGGATAGTGCCCAAGCTCAACGGACAACCCTTTCTGGAAAAACCGCCTCTGAGTCTGTGGCTAGACTCCAGCGCCATAAAACTATTCGGTGGGACACCGTTGGCTGTGCGACTTGCATCGGCATTCGCTGGCCTGTTCAGTCTGATGTTGCTTTACGCCATGCTGCGCAAGCTCGGACGGCCAGCGACAATCGCCTGGGCCGCCGCGATCTTGATGGCCACCACGGCCAGCTACTTGAGTAACTCCAGGCAGGTCGGTGAGGATGCACTGCTTAGCCTTGGTGTCACATTGGCACTGCTGGCGTTTTTTTATGCCAGCCGCCAACAGGCCGAGCAAAGGCATTTTGCGCTTGGCTCCTGGCTGCTATTTGCATCCGGGATCATGATCGCTACGTTGAGTAAGGGGGTGCTGGGTCTTGCGTTGCCGGGTGTGGTGATCTTTACCTATCTGGTCGCCGAGAGCGTGCTTGAAAAACGGCTCACTGTTTCGCGCTGGTTGCGTCCAGCGCTGTTTACTGTGGTGGGTCTGATACCGCTGCTGGTATGGCTGGGTCTGCTGTATCAGCGTGGCGGCATGCAGATGCTGGGTGATGTGCTCTGGGCCAACAGCGTAGGCCGTTTCAGTGGCTCATTCGAAGGCGCCGGGCACTTTGAGCCGTTTTATTACTATCTGGTCAAGCTGCCGCAAGCGTTTCTGCCATGGAACCTGCTGGTCTATTTCGGCCTTTGGCACTTTCGCAAAGCCTTGGTGAGTAATCGCTACCTATTGTTCTTCAGCCTGTGGCTGGTGGCACAGTTCATCTTGCTGACCCTGGCCTCCAGCAAACGCATGGTCTATTTGATGTCGCTCACTCCCGCAGCGGCCGTGCTTGCCGCTGAATATGCTGCGGTGTTGCTTAAGGGGTTGCAGGAGCGTGCTCCGTCTTCGGCCTTTGCGGACAGGTTGTTACGCCATCGGCGCGTGTTGGTGCTCGGGGTCCTCGGCGCGGTGATTTTGGGCTACTTGGCAGCGGCTTTGTGGCTGGCACCACGTGCGGACCGCAACGAGTCCTTTGTGCCGTTGACTGCACAGGTCAAGGCTCTGCAAGCCAATGGGCAGCATGTCGTATTGTTCAAACCTAGCGAACGGCTGGCTGGCGCCACTGTGTTCTATAGCCAGAGCCGGCTTGAGGCCTTGCAGTCCGAGGCTGAGTTGACTCAGTTTCTCAGCGCAACGCCCGGCAATGTCGCAATCATGGAAAGCCGTAGCGAGCCTGTTGCACCCTTGAAGGTGGTGGAGAGAATCACTATCGGCCAGCGCGACTATTATTTCGTCGGGCAATAAGCAGGTTTATCGAATGCGCTACGGCGCATTCGATAAAGCTTACGGCAGGTGCAACAGCACGTAGTCATTCTTGTCGAATCGACCACTCAGCAGGGGCTGGAGCGCCGCGAATCGAGTGCTTTGCAGTGCCTGGTAATCGGTCTTGTCCATGACCAGCCAGGCAGGTCCCTGCACCACTTCGATGCCTTCAGGTGTATCAGTGAATATCGGCTTCAGGTCCTCGGGAATGTTGACCATGAACTTGATGGCCTTCGCGTCTTTACCCATGCTATGTAGAACCACAGGCGCCGGGTCACGCTGGATCAAATCACGTGCGGCCAAGGTAAAACTGCGGGTGTCGTAAAGCTCACGTTCTACGGGTTCGAAGACCAGTATGTAGCACGACCACATCGCCAGTACTGCACAGATTGCCAGGCCGACAGTTCGCCATTGCTGCTTGAACAGCAGGGCCAATGCAGCGATCTGCAGCACTGCCAGTACAGTCAATACCACGTTTATTGACCCCAGCTGTTCGGGAAAGCGCTGACGTGCCACCAGTAATCCAGCGATCAACAAGCCCGGCAGCAGCAACAAAATCCCCAGCGTCAAGCCACGCAACCAGGCAAATAAACGCCCTTCGACTGCCTGAAAAGGATAAGCCGCGATAATCGCTGCCATCGGTATCATCGGCAGCATGTAGCGTGCTTTTTTAGCCTGAGGTATGGACAGCCCTATCATTACGATCAGCCCGGCGGCGGTGCAAAACTGCAACAGTCGAAGCGCTGAAGTCTTGTGCTGGCGCCCTGCAAGCAATGTGACAGCCAACACCAGAATGGCCAGCGGGTATGCCAGCGCGTAGTTGCCAACCGAGCTGGTGAAATAGTACAGCGGGCTGCTCGATCCTTCCGAGCCATCCATGCGTGAACTGAATTGCATGCGCACGACTTCATGCATAAATGCCGAGCCACCACTGATGTCGGCAAGCAGCAACAGCACTCCGATACACGTTACCAATATCGCGAGGGCCATTAACCCAAACGTGAAAAAACGCCGCCACTGACCATTCAACAGGTAATAGCTACACAGCATGCCCGTCGGTACTACTAACCCTATCGGGCCGCGAATGGCGAACCCCAGCACCAGTAACGCCAGGATCAAAGCCATGCGCCTGGGCGCCTCGAAATGGTCTGCTGCGTAGCCCAGATAGAAGATGGCGAAGGCGACTGTCGCGAGCATCTGATCCAGTGACACAGCACGCGTTTCAGTAATGAAGTTATTGCTCAGCAAGAGCAGGGCAATACTAAGCAAAGCCCACTGACGCGAATACGGAGCGATCAGGCGGTAGATCAGCGACACCATCACCGCTGACGCGATGGCGGTAGGCAACCAGGCCGTCAGGCTGACCACTCGCCCTAAAGGCAGGGAAAACAGATAGATGAAAAATGTAGAGGTTGCAGAGTAGTCTGCATAAGGCTGGCCATAGGTTGTAGGGAAAAAACCTGGGCCATGGCGCAACATTTCTTCAGCAAACAATATGAAGCGTGAATCGAAACCGATCGCGGCCTGCTGGTAGTCTCCTGCAATGAACAGCAGCAGTGCCAGAACTCCCAGGCCGATAGATTGCTGGCGCAGGATCATCAAAGACGCCGTTGAGGGCCTTATCAAGGGTAGGGATGCCAATGTGAATCTCCAAACAAAGATAAGACCATCAGAGCATCCCCCCGAAAGGAGCGCTCACAGACACTCGTCATTCATGAGATCAGAGCCCGCTAAAGGCAGGCTCCGATCGCTAGGTTACTCGGGCGTGTTGCTGTCGGCGTTCCATTGTTGCTGGGGGATCGGCAGGTTGCGAGAATCGCCACGTCCCATTGGGAAGTAGTGGAAACCCTTGCGTGCCATTCTCTCGGTGTCGTAGAGGTTGCGTCCGTCAAAAATGACCGGTGTTTTGAGACGCTCCTGGATGAGTTTGAAGTCTGGAGCCTTGAACTGTTGCCATTCAGTGCAGATGATCAAGGCATCGGCGCCGCTCAGTGCTGACTCTGGTGTACCCATCAGGGCCAGACGAGGGTGATCGCCATAGATGCGTTGTGTTTCCTGCATGGCTTCTGGGTCATAGGCACGTACATCCGCGCCAGCTTCCCACAATGCTTCCATCAATACGCGACTAGGGGCATCGCGCATGTCGTCGGTATTGGGTTTGAATGCCAGGCCCCAGATCGCGAAGGTTTTGCCCTTCAGGTCACCTTTAAAGAAGGCGTTTACACGCTCGAACAGCTTGGTTTTCTGCCGTTGGTTGATGGCTTCCACGGCCTCTAACAGATCGCTTGAGCAATGCGCCTCTTGAGCGCTGTGGATCAAGGCGCGCATGTCTTTGGGGAAGCACGACCCGCCGTAGCCGGCGCCAGGGTAGATGAAGTGATAACCAATGCGTGAGTCTGCACCGATCCCCAGACGCACGGCTTCGATATCGGCGCCGAGGTGCTCGGCCAGTTCGGCGATCTGGTTGATAAAGCTGATCTTGGTCGCCAGCATGCAGTTGGCGGCGTATTTGGTCAGCTCGGCGCTACGCAGATCCATGAAAATGATGCGGTCGTGGTTGCGGTTGAACGGTGCATAGAGATCGCGCATGACCTCGCGTACTTCTTCACGTTCGCAACCGATCACAATGCGGTCTGGTTTACGGCAGTCGGTGACCGCCGAACCCTCTTTAAGGAATTCGGGGTTGGAGACGATATCGAACTCCAATGGGCGTCCGGCCAATGCTTTTTCCGTATGAATGCGCAGGGCGTCGCCGGTGCCCACGGGTACTGTGGACTTTTCGACGAGGATCAGCGGTTCGACGCGATGGCGTGCAACCGCCTCACCTACGGCGAAAACAGCGCTGAGATCTGCTGAGCCGTCATCGCTGGAAGGCGTGCCGACAGCGATGAACAGCACCTGACCGTGCTCGATGGCCAGCTTTTCATCACTGGTGAAATGCAGGCGCTTGCTTTCCAGGTTTTCCCTTACAAGGGCTGCAAGGCCAGGCTCGAAAATGCTGACGTGGCCCTGTTGAAGTTGCTTGACCTTGTTCTCGTCGATGTCCATGCAGATGACATCATGTCCGACTTCAGCCAGAACTGTCGCTTGTACAAGGCCCACATAACCACTACCGAATACGCTGATTTTCATACGGAGTTCCTAGAATTTACTACTGAATTTCGTTGCGAATTGATCGTAATGACGCCCAGGATGACCAAGGTCACCCCCAGTGTTTTTGATACGCTGAAATGCTCGTTGAAGAACGGTAGGCTGGCCGCGAGCAGATAGACTAACGCGTAACTGATACTTAGCAGTGAATAGGCTCGGGCTAGTGGCACGTCTCGCAAAGCCAGAAGCCAGCAAAGCATGGAAAGGGCATAGGCAAGGATCGCGGCGATAACAATACCCGCGGCAAGTGGGTCAATAGTGCCGCTGCCCAGCGCCTCGAGCCACTGAGTGGGGGATGGGAGGCGTGTCATGCTCCAGCGCATCCCGAGTTGTGCAGTGCTAACCAATAGAACACTGCCCATGGCCAAGGCGATACCGCGTTTCAGACTCATGTTTGCCGTCCTAGCAGGACCACGCCCGCAATCACCAATGCGACACCTAGCCAGTGCCGGCTATCGACGGGCTCGTGGAACAAGAATCGAGCCACTAAGGTGATAAGCACGAAGTTCAAGCTTAGCATCGGGTAGGCAATACCTACTTCCAGCCGTTGCAGAACCAGTAACCACAACAACAATCCAGAACCGAGACAGGCGAGCGCCAGCCATAGCCATAGAGAGCGTGCAGCGAGAAGAATGCCGGGGCTTTGCCCGCGCCAGCTCTCCACGGCAAACTTTTGCGCAATCTGGCCGAAACAGCTCAGTAGGCTAGCCGCGAACAAGAGAAGTAGGGTCATGGTTGTGACTGCGAAAAGATCAGTATCACGATATTTCCTTCCTCATAACGCTTGGCGTCTTTGGGGAGTAAGTCGACCTCATGCACTTCGTCTTCGCTTTTCACCCGCATCACGACCCCTACCGATCCTTCGCGTCGAGCCAGAGTTATCCATTGCTGGACATCTTCAAGGCCGACCGTGCGACCGGAGGCGTCTGGGTAGGTCAGGCCATATTTGAGCTCGCCGATTGTGTTGTACAGCGCCACATCGGGGCGTTGTACACGCCACGCCAGGGCAGAGGCAGCGCCGAGATCGTTGCTGAGTAAATGCCGTGCCTGACCCAGTTCCTGCGCGTGGCGGGCGATGAACAGGTCGGGGGTTTTGTTGAAAACCAGGCTGTTGGGCAGGGCCGCTGGCAGCAGAGCGACCACCAGCCAAATGCCGAGCGCAGGTGCGGCCCAGTAGAGCAGGGGTTTGATCGCTTGCAGGGCGTTGGCAATTATCCAGCCGATCAGAGCGATGGCCACCAATAACACGTGCAGCGGTTCGTTTTCATAGACCGGTTGTTTGAGTTGCACATACACCAACGCGAGCAAGGCGATCACGCCGAGCGTCATATTGAGCAGCCCATTGATACGCATCGTCCTGCTTTTGGCTTTCTCTATCTGAGCTATCAGCGTGTAACCCATGAGCAATGCCAGCGGCATCAGGCACGGCATGAGGTAGGTAGGCAGTTTGCCTCTGCTCATGCTTAAAAAGGCCAGTGGCAGCAGCAGCCAGAGCAGCAGAAAGCCGGTATTTGCCTGATGCTTGGTTCGCCACGCCTGTAGGAACGTTGTCGGCAGCAGTGCAACCCAAGGCAGGCTGGAAGCGACCAGCATCGGCAGGTAGAACCACCAAGGCTGAGAGTGCTGAGCGTCATCACTGGCGAAGCGCCGGATGTGCTCGTGCCAGAAGAAAAAGCTCCAGAAGTCGGGTTCGTGGGTTTGTACTGCCAGTGCCCAGGGCAAGCACACCACAATCGCTACGACGATGGCCAGCGGCCCGTGTTTCAGCAACTCACGCACGCGCTTTTGCCAGAGCATGTAGGGCAGTGCGATCAGTGCGGGCAGCAGCCAGGCGAGGAAGCCTTTGGTCATGAACCCCATGCCGCACGCCAAGCCGAGTAAAACCCAGCTGGTCAGTCGTTCCCGGCCAGTGCTGTGGATGGCGAACCAGAGCGCAACCATGCTCAGGTTCACCCATAGGGTGAATTGCGGATCGAGATTGGCATAGCCAGCCTGACCAGCAATCAAACCGAAACTCATGTAGAGCAGGGCGCAGGCAAAGCTTTTGCGTGGATCGTTCCACAAGCGCTTTGCAATCAGATAGGTCAGCACAACGCTGAGCCCAGTGCTCAGCACCGAGGCAATGCGTACACCGAATAAATTCTCACCGAATACTGCCTGACCGATTGCAATCAGCCAGTAGCCGGCGATGGGCTTTTCAAAGTAACGCAACCCCATGAAATGAGGTGAAATCCAATTGCCGCTGAGGAGTATTTCCTGGCTGATTTGTGCGTAGCGGCTTTCGTCCGGAATCCACAGGCCGTGCGAGGCCAGTGGGAGCAGAAAAGCCAGACAAAAAGCAAGCAGCAGCAAGGGCAGTGCCCAGCGCCGGATCATGCGTGCTGTACTCCCAGCCAACCCTCGCGGCCGCTCAGTGTGCCACGCACCAATTGTCCAGCAGGCAGGCTGCTGGCCTCGGCTGGCAGCAAGTCGCCAAGGGGTTGGAACAAAATATTTCGCAAACGCGCCTGCGCCAGCAATTGACGGAAGTCGTTAGCCATCAGAATCCCTTCTACTTCTGCGTGAATGGTGTAGACATTCAGTCCGGTCGGGTTGAATCGATCAAGAATGAATGCGTTGAAATCGCTGGCACTTAAATCCGGGCCGACGACCTCGTCGAAAGTGGGTAAATCCACCGGGATTTGTGGTGTGCCCAGACTGCCGTCCCCCAACCTTGGCCGAAACAGACTGTGCCCTCGGCAGTCACTGTTGTAGCGAAAACCGAATGATTCCTTGGCTTGAACGATGCGCTCATCGGCCCGCCAACCGGCGGAAGCAGAACACTCAACGGCCTGGCCGGTGATATCGCTGAGACAGTCCACGCCCCGGCGAATCTGCTCGATCAACTCCGCTTCGCTCCATCGTCCGGCATTGGCTTGCCAGCCATGGTGATCCCAGGCGTGCAGGCCGACTTCATGACCCGCATCCAGGGTTTGCCGCATCAAATGGCCAAGATCACGCCCGATGGGTTTACCCGGCCATGCGGTCCCGGCCACCAGAATGTCCCAGCCATAAAGACTGGCTGCACGTGAGCGCAGCATTTTCCAGAGGAACTGGGGGCGGAAGAGACGCCATAAATGGCGCCCCATGTTGTCCGGACCCACACTGAAAAAAAAGGTCGCTTTTACCTGCGCCTCATCGAGCATTTCCAGTAGCCGAGGCACCCCCTCCCGGGTGCCACGATAGGTGTCTACATCGATGCGTAGTCCTGCCTGCATTAGCGTTTATCCGCGATTTCGAGCATTGCTTCACGCAGGAAGAAGTCGAGGGTCTTGCCGATGGTTTCGCTCAGTTCGATGGTTGGGGTCCAGTCGATCAGGCGGCGAGCGTTATCGATGCTTGGCTTGCGGTGGGTCACGTCCTGGTAGCCGGTGCCATAGAACGACTGGCTTTCGACGTCACGGAAACCGGCGAAAGGAGGGAAGTTCGAGCGCAGTGGGTG